>DCTF01000131.1 GCA_002329225.1 Ruminococcaceae bacterium UBA1447 | reverse complement strand
CTATATTTTGCTACAGCCCCTTTTGTAATGCACTTATGTTGCCAGATCGCCTACCGTAATCATGTATTCGCCGATTTGCGCACCGAATTCCGGCGCACCGTCCATGATAAGGCGCCCCGCTTTTGTGGCCTCCAACATGTCGTCAATGGACATGAGAATGCCTAAAGCGCTGTCCAGGTCTTTAAAGCGCAGGGTGAAAAAGGGCATTGCCCGCTTGTATTCCCCTCTGCCCGCCTTGCTTTTGCCGGCTTTTACACGAATATAGGCTGACAGCTCCGGATAGCCGTTTACCGCCCAGGCGTAAACCCTGTCCGGGCTCTTGAGCGCCCAGTTGTGGATGGCCTCATGCCCCTGTTTGTTCAGGGTGCTGATTCCGCTTGAAAGCAGGTAGAAAAAGCACTTTACTAAAAGTTTTTTTGTTTCTTCATCCTGAGGGGGCTCTTTTGCGCCCAACAGTGAAGACATTTTAAGCAGCACCTGCATAAAAGCCATAAAGGTTCCGACATTTTTAACTCCCCGCATTTTCGGCAGGGTGGCCGGACCGATTTTTCCCTTGAAAAAGCCGTTCATGGCCTCAATGCTCTTAAACTCCAGTTCTATATGTGGTCTTTTGTCCACCTTGTCATGGTGTACCAGCCACTCCCCGGAGTTCACCACAAAATGAGTACCTACCTTGCCCGCAGGGCTGTCGGGGTCCAAAGCACTTACCTGAATAACGGCGTGGGCGTGTTCAAACTTTTTTGCCAGTTTAGGCACGTCAGTCGCTATGACCTTGACAAGAGGCAAGGCTGCACTGAGAAATATTTTATTTGTTAAAATCTCTTCTTGTGAAGGCAAAAATATCATTCCTTTCCGTGAGGGTCTTTTTCGCTCGGAGGGAGATTAAACTTCGTCTTCCCAATCGTCATCCAGTTCGAAGTCTTTCTTCATAACTTCCCTCACGGCGTCGATTATGCCGTTGGAGTCGATGCCGACAATGGACATAATATCTTCGTGCAATCCGATGGGAGCGAAAACATCCTGTATTCCCAGTCTTCTGAAGGCACAGCCCTTGCCCAAATCAGCTATTACTTCGGCCACCGCACTGCCCAGACCGCCGATAACATTGTGGTCTTCAACGGTAATTATGCGGCGGGTGTCCATAACTGCTTTTTCAATGGCTTCTCTGTCAATGGGTTTGATCGTATGCATATTGAGCACACGTATTTTAAGCCCGTCTGAGTTGTCCAGAAAGTTGGCGGCAGTCAACGCCTGAAAAGCACAAGACCCGCAAGCAATAACGGTTAAATCCGTACCTTCGTGAAGGGTAATTGCCTTGCCGAACTCAAAGTCGTAATCCGTGCTGGAGTTCAAAACTCTGTCAAAACCTCTGTTAATGCGGATATAGACGGGGCCCTGCATTTCGTAGGCAGCCCTGACTGCGTTTACCGTTTCCATACCGTCTGCGGGGCAGACAACCGTTAGGTTCGGAAAAGAACGGGTAACCGCCAGGTCACAAATGGCGTGATGGGTAGAACCCGCCTGACCGAAAGAGGTGCCGGCATGAGTTGCAATTATTTTTGCATTAACATTCTGGTAGCAGATGTCCGTATGAAGTTGGTCCGCACTGCGCAGAGATGCAAAGATTGAGAATGTGGAAAGAAAAGGCACCAATCCCGCCTTTGCCATTCCTGCCGCAATACCGAACATATTTTGCTCGGCAATACCCACATTAAAAAACCTGTCAGGGAACTCTTCGCCGAACATTCCGATTTTTGTTGACTTAGCCAAGTCGGCGGTGAGAGCCACCACCTCAGGGTGTTCTCTGCCTAACTCACAAAGGGCCTTGCCGTAATATTCTGCGGTAGAAAGCGCCGTGGATTCTACTGCAGTATAGGTTAATCCTGCCATAATTCAGTCACCTTTCCTCCGCGCGTTTTTTGTTAACCCTTGTTTTTCGCGCGGTAAAAACAAGGGGATAAATATCCGGTTAAGCGCCTTCTTTTTCGGCTCTTTCCTTACGGGATTTACAATACTTGTCAAGGCTTGCTTTAGCCTTCTTGTACTTCTCCTCGTCAATAGCTCCGTAATGCCAGCGGTAATCGTCTTCCATAAAATCGATACCTGCACCCTTTATGGTGTTGGCAACTATCATCACGGGCGCTTCTTTGTTTTCCAGCGCAAAGTCGATGGTTTCGCACAGTTCTTTGATGTTGTGTCCGTCGATCTCTTTAACGATAAAGCCGAAGGCTTTCCACTTGTCCACAAAGGGCTCCAGGCCCATAACGTCTTCGGTAGGGCCGTCAATCATACACTTGTTGCGGTCCACGAAAGAGATAAGATTGGTTACATTGAAGTGAGCGGCGGTCATAGCGGCTTCCCAGTTGGAACCTTCATTGCATTCCCCGTCGCCCAAAATGCAGTAAGTTATGTAATCCTTTTTCTGCAATGTGGCGGCAAGCGCCGTGCCTACCGCGATGGAAAGACCGTGCCCCAAAGAGCCGGTGGATGCGTCCACACCAACTACTTTATTGGCATCCAGGTGTATGCCCATTTTGGAGTTTGTGTGGTTAAAGGTTTTTAACTGTTCCGGATCGTTGAATCCCTTATCCACCAGAACGGGAGCCAGAGCGATACCCGCATGGCCTTTACTTACGATTAAACGATCCCGATCCTCCCAGAGAGGTTCTTCCACTCGGATGTTGAGATACTTGTGGTAAAGGACGGTGAGCATATCCATGATACTCATTCCACCACCGATGTGTCCGCTGCCTGCCCAGTATGTGGTGTCAAGGCAAAGGTGCCTCAGTTCACTGGCCTTTTCTTCAAGCGCCAGCCACTCCTGTTTGGTTAAAGGCATTTAGCTGTTCCTCCTTAATTTCATATGTTGTTGGAGCCGATTAAAGCTCCGGGTGATTTTTGCGCAAAACCCTGTATGCTTCTTCCGCCACTTCGATGGTGAACTTAATGTCTTCATCGGTCATGGCGGCGTTCATAAAGTGGTTATGGTGGTTGGTAAAGAATACGCCTCTCTTAACGCATTCCGCCACCCATTCCTGATGAAGCATCAGGTTGTTATCCTTGTCAGCCGTTCTCAGGTAGAAAAGTGCTGGTTCGCCCGAAACCACTAAATTAAAACCGTTGTTGGCCGCCGCTATCCGCAGGCCGTCAGTGAGCATAAGGCCTTTTTTGCGGAGCACTTCCGGGAGATTCAGCTTTTTCATTTTATTGATACAGGCTATTGCCGCGGCAAAAGGTACGGCGCTCAGCCAGTAACTGCCGGTGTAGGTTACACCGCTTACAGCACTCTTCAGCCAATCTTTACCGCAGAGAGCCGATAGGTTCCAGCCGTTAGCAAGGGCCTTGCAGAAGCAGATAAGGTCGGCCTCAAAGCCGTAGTAGTGGTCGGAGCCTGCCAAATCCAGCCGCCATCCGCAGCGCACGTCGTCTACAATGAGTACAATGCCCTTTTGGGTGCAGAGTTTACGAACTTTCTGCCAGTAGCCGTCTGCGGGCAGTTCGTTATCTTGGAAGTTGCCGTGCATATACGGAGTTGCGATAAAGGCGGCAATTTCACCCTCGTTTTCATCCACAATCTTTTCAAACGCTTCAAAGTCGTTCCAAGGAATGTAAAGATTGTTGGCAACTTCTTCTTCCATTACTCCGGGATAGCCGAGCTTTTGAGTCCAGGGGGCTACGCCGTGGTAAAAGCCGCTGACAAAAACAATCTTTTTGCGCCGGGTTGCGGCTCTGGCGGTCATAATTGCCAGGGTGGTTGTGTCTCCGCCGTTTTTGGCAAAAAATGCCCAGTCTGCGGATTTTACCGTATCCACCAGCAGCTCCGCTAACTCTACCATTTTAAAGGAGGGAGAGGTGGTGCAGTCGGCTATTTTGGACTGTTCAAAAGCCGCCGCATTTACATCTTTGTCGCCGTAACCCAAAATGTTGGGGCCGTAGGCGCACATGTAGTCGATAAAGCGGTTGCCGTCCACATCCCAGAAATAGGTGCCTTCCGCCTTTTCCGCAAAGATGGGGAAGGCTTCTACCGGTATAAAGCAACCCTCAGCCGGCCCCAAGTGACCGTACACGCCGGAGGGGATGACTTTTTCCGCCCGTTCAAAAGCCTTTCTGCTCTTGTCATATTTGTTTATTTTAAAGCTCATTTAACGCACCTCCTACGCCAAATAAAAGGCCACTCTGTCGAGGAGCCTGTTCAGGTTGTCCAGCATGGAAATCATGCCTTTCATGGTAATCTTGCCGGTGCCGATAGTTGCCACCGCATTAATCTTACCGTCAAACAAATCCCTGGCCAGCTGTATGGATTCAAAACGCATAATCGCCCGGGGATTTTCGGGGGCACGCTTCAAAGCGACAATGCGGCCGTTTTTAGCCCTCAGAGTCGCTGCGGGACCGTTTACGATGGACATTTCAATGTCGCCGTCCACGATAAGATTTGCGGTGAATTTGCCTACCTTGTCGTTATTAGCTATTTGAGCAATGGCAACGGCAATGGTGTAGAACATAAGAGTTGTGCTGATTCTGAAAAACTCTTCGTCCTTTAAGTCTTCCGGGTTCGGTCTCATATACTTTGCCAGCAGATCCGTCAGGGGAGTAAATTCCTTGAGCAGGAACTTGATGTGGGCAAAACCCTTTGAAGGAACGGGTGTAACCGTGCCGTCCAACAGGCCGTTGAATTTTTCACAGGAACTGAAGGGCAGCTTAACATCGCAATCCTCCACACCCTGTTCCATACGGCAACGCCCGTTTTTGAACGTTAAAGTCGCAGATGGACCGCCCTTAATTTCAAAACCGATTGAAATCGGTTTTTTGTTCGTTAAAAGGGCGTCCGCCGCCGGGTCCAACTCACATAAATTTTCAAGTGTCCCCAGGACGGCGTACAGATTGATATACGCCAAGGTTCTTTGATCAACCAAAGCACAGACCTCCTTTTTGAATAAAAAATTTTCAGTCAAAGACTGTTTTCAGCCAAGTAAATCAGCGCATTTATTTTAACAATCCGAGGCTAATAAGTCAAATATATTTGATAGAAAAAGCGGGAGAGTTTTTAGGACTTCTTTACAAAAAAACCGCCGGGGTTTTTCGTTATGATTGACAAGACGGAAAAACTGTGCAATATTATCAGTATAAACGGAGGAAACGGGCAAAAAATTCAAAAAAATGCGGCCTGCCGCACTGTCGGCGGCGGAGGGAAAATGCCGGAATACCGTGTTGTCAGGTCAAAAAGAAAAACCCTCGGTATCTATGTTTTGGAAGACGGACAGATAGAGGTTCGTTGTTCCCGCCATATATCTGACGGAGAAATTGAGAAGTTTGTAGCGAAGCATCGCCACAAGTTGGATTTTCAGGCCGACAAAAAGCGGCAGCAGGTAAAGAAGAAGGCAGAGTTCAGCCTGCAGCCCGGGGACAGTCTGCTCTATTTAGGCCGTGAATACCCTTTAAAAACGGTTACGGCAAGAAAAGCGGGTTTTGATTTTGAATCGTTTTTTGTACCTGA
>DCTF01000118.1 GCA_002329225.1 Ruminococcaceae bacterium UBA1447 | reverse complement strand
TACGGCCACACGAATAATTTCACAACCCGCCTGTTCAAGCGCCTGTGCCTGGAGAACATTTGCCCGGGTATCGTGAGCGGGTTTATTGAGCATCGACTGCACGGTTATCGGGGCTCCGCCGCCTATCAGAACTTTCCCTGCACGAACCTGTCTGCTTGCTCTTTTATTTTGCACGCTTTCACCGCCTTTTCAGTCTTTATTAAAAGCCGGCGTCTTATTTGAAAAGATAAATAATATCCTTTAGAGAAACTACCGCCATAAATATTAAAAGTAAAATAAGACCGGCGGCATGAATCCAGCTCTCATACTTTTGCGGTACGGGTTTGCGGCGTATCATTTCCGCAAACATAAAGAAGAGTCTGCCTCCATCCAAAGCGGGAATGGGCAAAAGATTGAAAATGCCGATATTTATGGAAATAAGCGCCATCAGGTTAAGTAAAGGTAGAAAATCGGTTTTCCTTGATTCTTCGGCAGCCTGAGCAATAAAACTCACTACACCTATGGGGCCGGAAATATCCTTAAAACCGAATTGCCCGGTAATAAGGTCAAATAAACCCAACCAAACCATTCGCCCCATTGAAACGGTTTGCAGTGCCGAATACTTTATTACCGGCAGAAATGACGGCTTAACTCCTTTTATAATGAAATCCATCTTAATGCTTTTGTTGCCGTTTTCGTCTGATTTTGAAAGGTCAACATCGGTCAGCTCTACTTTTTCCTTGCCGCGTTTGAGCGTGAAGTCAACAACACTGTCTTTGTCACGCATAAGCAAAAAACCGATATCGACATCTGAAAAAATCCTCTTACCGTTAATTGCTACTATTTTATCCCCGACACACATGCCCGCCTCTTGCACTGCAGACCCTTCGGGGAAGGAGTGAACCGTACTTGTTCCTATAAGATTTTCCTGAGTGAGCATTACGGCTATAATAATTGCGCCGAGTAAANNCTCACCCTCCATGGCACAATACCCGCCGATTGGAAAAAGGCGCAGGGAGTAGGATGTTTCTTTTTTGCCGAATTTTATAAGCGCCGGCCCCATACCGAGAGCAAACTTGTTCACACGAACCTTAAAGAGTTTTGCAAAGATAAAATGGCCCAACTCATGTACCATTATTACAAAACTGAAAAAAAGCACCGCTACCAAAAGCGGCCACGCTNNCACCGAAGCAACCGATAAAAACATAAGACTCTCCTTTTGAGTTTTGAAAATCGGGTAAATGCCGCAAAATCAATTTTATTTAACTTTAACGGGTTAATTCGGAAACAAAGCGCCTTGTCACCCTGTCTGTTTCAAGCACATCTTTCAAGTTGTAGCTTTGCTTTGACGGAATTTTTCCCAAAGCTTTTTCCACAAATTCGGCTATTTGAAGGAAGCCGATTTTTTTCTCCCTAAAGAGCAGATTAGCAGCTTCATTAGCGGAGTTGGCTATTGCCGGATACAGTCCGCCTTTAGAAATTGCTTCCCGGCAAAGCGCTATGCCTCGGAAAGTATCTTCATCGGGCTTTACAAAGGTCAAGGCTTCACCAAGGCTGAGGTTCAATTCAGGTGCGGGACACTCCGTGCGCTCAGGGTATGTCAAGGCATATTGTATTGGCAGACGCATATCCGGGACGCCCAACTGCGCCAACACGGAATTGTCAACATACTCTACCATGGAATGCACAATGCTTTGCCTGTGAACAAGTATGTCCACCTGTNNCTCCAAACCTTTATTTATCATAGTTGCCGAGTCAACGGTGATTTTAGCCCCCATAGACCAGTTCGGGTGATTGAGGGCTTGTTCCAAGGTAACGTTTCTAAGTTCTTCCTTTGTTTTGCCGAAAAAGGGCCCTCCCGAAGCGGTAAGAATCAGCCTTTTGATTTCCTTAGAAGAATTGCAACCCTCCAAAACCTGAAAAATTGCCGAGTGTTCGCTGTCTACAGGAAGTATTTTTACATTTTTTTCAGCTGCTCGTTTCATAACCAGAGCGCCCGCCGCTACAAGAGTTTCTTTATTGGCTAAAGCCACCTCATTACCGGCTTCTATGGCGGACAGGGTCGGCTCCAAGCCCGCCATACCCACTATTCCGTTTAAAACCGTATCCGCTTTTTGCGCCGCACATTCGCAAATACCCTCCGTGCCGCAAAGAACTTCGGTGCCGCTCCCGCTGATTGCAGCTTTGAGTTCCAGTGCGGCGGCAGGGTCGCTCATCGCTACATACTTCGGTTTAAACTCCAGTATTTGTTCCTTAATTATCCGTGTATTGGAGTGAGCGGTTAGGGCAAGGACATCAAACCCCCGAAGCCTTGCGACTTCGAGAGCCTGTACACCGATAGAGCCGGTAGACCCCAAAATGGTTATTGTTTTAGCCATGCATAATACTCCAAAAGTTCATCGTTTGCCTTAAATCCGTTGAGAAATGACGATTATTGCATAGAGCGCCGGCATAACAAAGACGGAACTGTCAAAGCGGTCCATAACTCCGCCGTGTCCCTTCATAATTTTGCCGAAATCTTTAACCCCGTAATTTCTTTTAATTGCGGAAGCGGACAAGTCACCCAACATGCCTATAACAGATAAGAAAAAGGAAAGAACAATTAGTAAGGTATATGAGATAAGGTGGCTTTTGAAAAAGAATTTATTAAAAACAGCAAGAAAAATAACATTCAATACCGCAGTAAGAACCAGCCCACCGGCTGCGCCTTCATAGCTCTTTTTGGGGCTTATTTTCGGAGACATCTTATGCTTGCCGAACTTAAATCCTATGAGATAGGCAAAAGCATCCGTCATCCATGAGCAGGATAAACCGATTAAAAGCAGGAACACACTCTGAGGTTTTCCGAAAGTATCGGGAAATTCTTTATATATGTCGCGCACAAGCATAAAACAAGAAAAAGCGTAGGGTATCGCTAAAGATGTGAATGCAGTGACGGCAACATGCTCAAACCTGGTCTTCTCATAAAAAAGGAGCATCAAAGAAAGAAGGACAATTACATAAATTGCAAATACGGGACCAATAGGTACATTATATTTTTCAAGCACATGATACTCGCTGATTAGAGGAAAAGCGCATGCGACAACCAAACCAACCGCTTTTAACGCTATGTTTTTAACCCCTGTTACTTTAAGTATTTCATAAACCGCTATCGTACAGAAAATACTCACAAGAAATTCCATCAAGCGAGACCACATTAATACAAGTGTCAAAATCGCTACCAAGCCCCATAACAGCCCTGATATTACTCTCTGCTTCATCTAATACCCTCTTCGTTAGTTATTGATTCAGATACCGCCGAATCGCCTGTTGCGGTTGCCGTAATCTTCAATCGCCCTGTCAAGATCAGCCGGAGTAAAATCGGGCCAAAGAATATCCGAATACCAAAACTCCGTATATGCCGCTTGCCAAATGAGGAAGTTGGAGAGTCTGTACTCCCCGCTCGGTCTAATAATCAGATCCGGATCCGGCTGACCCGCAGTATACAGACCGGCTTGAATATCCTCCAGCCGGATTTCGTCCGGAGTTATTTCCCCGCTTTGAACCCTTCGGGCTAAAGAGCGAACGCTGTGAAGAATCTCCTGTCTGCCGCCGTAATTGACGGCCAGATTTACCGTTGTCTTACGTGCCTGTGCCGACTCTCTTTCGGCAATTCTGATGAGTTTTCTAATGTCCTCGGGCAGAGCGGAGGTATCACCGATATAACGGATACGAAAGCCCTTTTGAATATTTTCCTCTTGCCTTTCCTCCGCTTCTTTCAAATAATCCCGAAACAAATCCATAACGGCATTAATTTCTTCCGCCGGCCGGGACCAGTTTTCCGTTGAAAAAGCATAAAAGGTTAGGTATTTTATCCCTATATCGGCGGCATATTCGCATATGGTTCGAAAAGTTTGCGCACCCTGCTCATGCCCCCGACTGCGGGGCAATCCCCTTTGCGTAGCCCAACGGCCGTTTCCATCCATGATTATTCCGATATGCACAGGCAGTGCCGTATTTTCCGGCATTAAACGTTTCCTCCGGTTTAGATTTCCATTACCTCTTTTTCTTTCTCGTCCCTAATGTTGTCCACTTCGGAAGTGAACTCGTCGGTAATGTTCTGCAATTCCTTTTCACCGTTCTTCAGATCATCTTCGGTTATCTCGGAAGCCTTTTCCATTTTTTTGAGTCTATCAATACTGTCCCTTCTTATAGAGCGGATGGCTACTTTGGAATCTTCCGCAATGCNNTTTCTTTACGCCGGTCTTCCGTAAGTTGGGGAAATATCAGACGGATAATACGGCCGTCATTCTGAGGGTTGATACCCAAATCCGAGGCCTGAATGGCTTTTTCTATCAGGCTCAGTGAAGAAATATCCCAAGGTTGAATATTCAGAATGCGTGCCTCCGCAACCGAAATAGCGGCAATCTGGTTAATTGGTGTGGGAACGCCGTAATAGTCAACCCTGATTTTATCCAGTACCGCGGCATTTGCCCTGCCTGCCCGAATGGATGCATATTCACTTTTTAACACACTTATGGTTTTACCCATCTTTTCTCTCGCATTATCATATACCGCTTGCATTATTTAGCCTCCTTAACTAATGTTCCAATTTTTTTACCGCAAACAGCTGAAACTATATTTTGAGGATCTTTTATATTAAACACTAAAATCGGGATTTTGTTGTCTTTACAAAGAGAGGCGGCGGTGCTGTCCATCACTCCCAACTCTTTATTGAGCACATCGCTGTATGTTAATGTTTCATATTTTTGGGCGTCCGGAAATTTTTTCGGGTCTTTGTCAAACACGCCGTCCACATTTGTTGCCTTAAAAATAATGTCCGCATTTATTTCGGCAGCCCTTAATGCCGCCGCCGTATCCGTTGTAAAGAAAGGATTCCCGGTGCCGCAACCGAAAATAACAACTCTGCCTTTTTCGAGGTGAGAAATAGCCTTGTTACGAATATAAGGTTCCGCAATTTGCTGCATGGTAATTGCGGTTTGCACACGTACCGGGACATCAAGTTGCTCAAGAGCATCGGATAGAGCCAATGAGTTTATTACCGTTGCAAGCATTCCCATGTGATCCGCTCGAGTTCTGTCCATTTCCCCGCTGGAACGGCCTCGCCAGAAGTTACCTCCCCCGACTNNAACACACTCTTTAACTGCGGAACAGATATTAAGCACCGTATCAAAATCAATTCCGGACCCTTTGGAGCCCGCCATGGCTTCGCCGCTTATTTTCAGCAATATTCGGTTATAAACAGGTTGCATGTTTTTATCCTCCGAATTATTTTATATAATTTTACTTGATTTGAGTTCCGGTGTAAAGCATAACACCTCCTTATAAACTGAAACTCAGTTCCGGATTTACATCAAACAGATGAGATGTATCATTCATATATGCAAGGCGTAAGGAACCGTCTTTAAAGTATTTGACTTTTGTCAGTCCGGTATTCTCCTGGCAAAAATTAAAGCCTTTTTCGTTACCGAGACCTAAAGCGGCACGGATTAGATAAGTGTTAAAAGTGCCGTGGGCAACAAGGAGTACATTTTCACCGGAGTAAAAACGCTCCCTTATAAAACTGATGCAGTCCTGTCCTCTGCGCAAAGCGGAATCGTTGCGTTGACTCTCGTCCTCGCCGTCCAAAACTGCACGTTCCTGAAAGGGTACAATAGTGTGATAGGTTCTTACAAAAGAATATTTTTCTTTAATTTGTTCCAACGAGTAACCCGGATAATCCCAAGGCGTCCCCTTTTCTCTTAAATCTCCGAGCAAATCAACAGGGATTGTTCCGCCGGGCTGACGGGAAGCCGTTTCACAGGCGGTAGAAACCGCTCTTATTAAAGGACTTGAAAAAATTGCATTGAACCGCCTGACGCTCAGGCGTTCCCCCAACGCTTTTGCCTGTTCTTCTCCCAATGGTGTAAGCTGAGGATCGTGTTCCTGCTCCGGAGTCGGGGGTGACCTCCAAGGCCTTTCACTTTGGGGCAGATTCCCGTAGCTTTCCCCGTGGCGGGTAATATACAGTTGGAGAAAATAATCGTCTGACAATTCAATCCTCCGGGTAAGCCCTTATATCAACTCTAAAATATCGCCCGTTGATTTTTCGGCATGATAAATAACCTGCTCAATGTCCAGTGTAAAATATTCACCGTCTTTGTAGAGGACTTTTCCATCCGCCATGGTCAGGCAAACATCGCTTCCCTGCGCTGCAAAAGCCACATTATTGAGCATATCGTGAACGGGACGCATATGGGCAACATTGGTGTTCAGAACTATAAGATCCGCAGCGGCTCCCTTTTTGATAAATCCGCAATTTTCACGGCCCTGCGATTTTGCGCCGTTGACAGTGGCACATTTTATAGCCTGTTTAGGCGTAATGGCGGCAGGGTCGGAGGACGTACATTTATATAAAACACAGAAAGTATGTAAATCTTTAAACAGATTTAAATTGTTGTTACTGGAGGCTCCGTCAGTCCCAAGCGCAACATTTATACCCATTTCCAACATCTTTGTTACATTGGCAAAGCCGCTGGCGAGTTTTAAGTTGCTTACGGGACAAGCGGCAACAGTGGCTCCCGCTTCAAGAAGAATCTCAAAATCCTCATCTTCCAACCAAACACAATGCGCCGCAGTTACGGGAGAATCAAAGATTCCCAAATCCCTAAAATACCTTGCCGGAGTTTTGCCGTGACGGACCTTGCAGTCTTCATGCTCACTTTTTGTTTCGGACAGGTGAATGTGAATTCGCACATCTTCAGCAGCAGCATGTTCCGCCACAGCTGCAACAATGCGCGGAGTTGAGGTGTATTCGCCGTGAATGCATAAATCCAACTTAAATCTGCCGTCTCCGGCATTGTGAAGGCGTTCCAATAACTTCTTTGACTCTTTTGCATTCCTAAGAGAGCCATACTCACATTCATCCTGAAAACAAGTAATACCGTAACTGAAATTACACTTAACACCCGTTTCCAGCACTGCTCGGGCAACTTCATCCCCCATATAATACATATCTGTAAAAGAGATGGTGCCGAAACGAATCATTTCAGCAATGGCAAGCATAGTACCGTTATAAATATCGTTTGCGTTCAGTTTTGCTTCAAAGGGAAATACCATCTCGTGCAGCCAGTCGTGTAGAGACAGATTTTCCGCATAGCCCCGAAGAAGCGTCATGGGGGAGTGTGTGTGGGCATTGTAAAGAGCGGGCATCAGCAACTTCCCTTTGCCGTAATACTCTTCACCGTAGTCTTTGTCCGGTTTTTCGCTGCCGATATAATCGATAATACCCCCGGATATTCCGACATACTGCTCCGGTTTATGCCTAAGGTTTTCATCCAATAAATCAATTTTGCTAAACAGCATCGCTTAACACCTCCGGTTTTGTTTATGTCTAAAATAAAGCCGCCGAATTTTTATCTAGCATTAAAGTCCAATCACAGTGCTTTTTCAGTATAGTAGCAGGCACACGGTTAGTTATTTCACTGTTAATAGTGTCTGAAACTGCTCTCGCCTTGACTGAGTGAGGTACACAGGAGATAATTTTTTTACACTGCATAATTTGGTGAACGGACATGGTTACGGCCTGTTTCGGCACATCATCCACTGTGGCAAACCAGCCCTCTCCCACCTGCTGTCGTTTGCAGGCATCATCCAATTCCACCAAAATATAGGGTTCCGTTGTATCAAAGTCGGCAGGCGGGTCATTAAAAGCGATATGTGCATTCTCTCCGATACCGATAAGCCCCAAATCCACCGGTTTTTCCAGCAGTTTTGCTGAAATCTCCTTAATATTCTCTTCAGTTCCTTCAACAAAATTAACCGATTTAAGTTGAACCTTCGAAACGAAGCGCTCTTTAAGGTATTTTCTGAAACTGGCCGGATGACTTTCCGGCAAGCCGAAGTATTCATCAAGATGAAACATTTCGACCCGGCTCCAGTCGATATCGGAAGCAATTAACGCATTGAAGGTTTCAAACTGGGAAGCTCCCGTTGACACCACAATTCGGGCTTCACCATTGTTTTTAATCAGGTCATTCAGATACTCCGCCGCAATATCTGCAGCCCTTTTTCCCAATTCTTCAGCAGTATTACTCACAATCACTTTCATTATGACTTCTCCTGTTAATAAGATATTGTTGTGCTGGGGGTCTAAGCCTCCGTGCAAGCATGATGCAACCCACACTCATAACTAAATCGGTCGGGAATGTAATTAGAAAACCGTTTGAGATAATATACCAGACACCGACCGCTTCTTTTATATAGAAACGTTTAGTCAGGTAAAGATAGAGGACTCCAATAAAATAAACAATCGCCAAACCGGTGAAAGCCGCAAGAATATAGACCTTTGTGCTAAGCACTTTGCGGGTTTCCGTTATTTTTCCTACCGCAAAAGAAGCAAAAACAAGGCCAATCAGATATCCGAAGGTCGGTTGAAAAATATAGGCTATTCCGCCGCCGCGAGCAAAAACCGGCAATCCCAATAATCCCAAAAAAATATAAGCAGAAGCGGAAACGGCAGCTAAGCGACTGCCCAAGAGGAAGCCGGCTAAAAGCACTATCTGTAATTGCAGGGTAACGGGTACGGCAAAGAAGTCCAGTCTGATATAGGCACCGGCAATTATCAGGCCGGTGAAGACCGCACAAAAAACCGCCGGAAGAGCATGTATCGGCCTTTTTTCTTCTTTCAAGCGAAAAGTCCTATCTGTCCGCTAAAATTACTTCTTTGCCGGTTTCGGCAGATTCGTAAACAGCGGAAAGAATCTTAATCATATTGACGCCCTGTTCCGGGACAAAAAGCGGTTGAGTCCCCTTCATAACTACATCCAGGAAGTGTTCGATATTCTTTTTGTGACCGTTAACCCGTTTAAGGATGGGGCTGTCATCAGTTAGTTCACCTTTTTTATCTTCACCGAAAATATCCAAATACCCGTTTCTCCAGCAAAGCCCGGCCTTAGTGCCGCGGAGTTCCACAAAATTTGTCTCTTGCTCAATATTGGAAGCCCAGCTGAACTCAATCTGTAAGCAAGCGCCGTTATCAAAGCGGATAAAACCCATCGCTAAATCTTCCACATCAAAAATTCCGTCCTCAACTTTATCACCAAAGGCGGAATGTATCGAGTCACTTGTTTCGGAGTCGGCAAACTTTGTATATGTACAACCTGAAACGGCCACGGGAACCGGATTACCCATCAACCACATTGCCAGATCAATCATATGTACACCTAAGTCAATTAGCGGACCGCCTCCGGACAGTTCTTTTGTTGTAAACCAACCGCCTTTGCCCGGGATACCCCGACGGCGAATCCAACCGCAACGGCCGGCATAAATTTCACCGACTTTGCCCGCATCTATCATTTTCTTGGCATAAACCGAAGGTGCTGCAAACCTGTTGTTGCGCATGACCATTAGCACTTTACCCGTTTCTTCGGCAGCTTTTTTCATTTTCAGAGCTTCTTCAGGGCTAACGGCATCCGGCTTTTCACAAAACACATGTTTGCCTGCTTTAAGAGCCGCTATGGCGATTTTGGAATGCCAATAGTTAGGGGNNCCAGATATCTACGGCATCAACGTTTTCGTCGGCAAGCAAGTCGTTAAAATCGGTATAAGTTTTTGCCTTTGAAGAATAGTTTTTCTTCCCTTTCAATGCGCGCTCTTCAATAATATCGCAGAAAGCGGTTATCTGAGCTTTTTTTGAGTTAGCCTTGTAAGCCGGCGCATGAACACCCAGTCCCATTCCTCCACAGCCAATGATTCCTACACGTAATCTATCCATACTAATTCTCCTTTTCTATATTTGTTGTAATTATACCACAGTAAAGTTGTTATTAAAACAGGTTTCCCTTCTTTTCTGTTTTTTCTGTTGCTTGTGCCTCGGGAACATTTTTGTTATACTTATGAAAATTCAGGCAAAAAGTATTGTTTTTAACTTGATTTAATAATTCAAGATAGATAGGAAAGGATTTGCTCAATGGTCCACTCATTGATTAAAAGGAATACACCCGCCATAGCCATGATGTTCCGAACGGAAATGATACCTTCACAAGACGGTTTAAACTGTTATGAAATTGAGTCAAAAGACGGTATNNAGGCGATTGTACAATCAGCCTTGCAATGGCTTATTACCGATATTTAAAAGATTATTGCAGTGCGTTTTTTTCAATATGCGGCACTGACACGATGCAAATATCCGAGGCACCTTTGCCCGTTGACAAAATTCGTATAGTTATTCCGCAGAAGAAACGCCTCTTTATGACCGGTGCAACCATTTCATATTCCGCCTGGTGGTGGGATTGGCCTGAGTGGGAACGCTTAATTGATTGGATGGTTATGAACGGTATAAACATGCCGCTTTGTTCTGTTGGCAGCGAAGCGGTTTGGTTTCATACCCTTGTATGTTTGGGATACAAACCCGCAGAGGCTCTTCAATTTCTATCCGGTCCGGCATATTGGGCAAATCAGCTAACCGGGAATCTTGACAGTTATCTTCCCCTCACGGACGAGGAATATATAGCTAAACGCCTTGAACTTGGAAAGAAAATTTTTAATCGTCAGGTCGAGTTGGGAATGACACCGATATTACAGGGTTTTTCCGGCCATGTTCCCCGTTCGGCTCTCAGATACTTAAAAAAGGTTCGTCTGCATTACAATCCTTCCTGGAAAAACTTTTCAGCCACTTACAGCATAGACCCCTCTGATCCCTACTTCAAAAAGGTCGGGAAAACCTTTTTAGATAATCAACTCAATCTTATCGGCTCCGGTCACTACTACGCCTGCGATCCGCCGTTTCGAAATCAATTTTCCTCAAAGAGCGAAAGATACTTGTATAACCTCGGGCTGGCGATAAACCGTATGTTTGAAGACTTTGACAAGGACGCAGTCTGGGTTATTTCCGGGGATTCCCTGAATAAAAGCCTTATCGGTACCGTGCCAAAAGAAAAACTTCTGATACTCGACGCATCCGGAGACGGACACATAGATACGGATTTTTATTGGGGGCATAGCTTTGTTTTAGGTAACCGGGGGAATACTGCAGGCCGTACTACCCTTCACGGAGATATAAGAGGACTTGCGGAAAATCCTTATAAAAAGTTGAGCGAGGCTTGTGATAACCTTGTCGGAACCGGTCTTTTCCCTGAAAGTTTTGAGCAGAACCCGCTCTATTTTAATTTAGCCTCGGATATGCTCACAGCCGAAACCGAAATAGCCCTTGATGATTGGCTTAGAAGCTATGCAAAACGCCGCTCAAAAAGCGAAGAAGAAGACCTTATCAAGGCACTTTTTGCCCTTCGGGACAGCTGTTATTCCACCCGATGTACGGGACCGGAAACGGGTTCAATCATCTGCGCGCGGCCCTCAACCGAACTGAAACATACCGCTCCGGGGGATACTTTGGAGTTGCGCTATGNNTGATAACAAAGACCTGTTTTATGCGGCGGATATGATGCTCTGTGCCGAAAGCACTGAAAGTGATGCTCTTTCACACGACATTTGCGACCTTACAAGGCAGGTTTTAAGCAACTATGCACGCACTCTATATAAAGATGCCATGAATGCTTATAAATTAAAGGAACCCGGTAATTTTGAGATTGCTTCCAATGCTTTTTTGCGGCTTTGTGAAGATTTGGAAAGCCTGCTTCAAACAAGAGAAGACATGACTCTTCTTTCCCGGCTAAAAGCCGTGTCCGCAGCCGCCTGCACCGATAATGAGAAACTCAACTTTGAGATAAACTTACTAAACCTGCACACTCTTTGGGGGCCGGTAAACAATTCCGTTTTATATGACAATGCATGGCGGGAATGGGGAGGAATGATTGAATCCTTTTACGGCGGACGCTGGCGAATGTTTTTTGAGCTTTTAGCGCAAAACTTCGGCGCATTCAGACGACTTTCCACAGTTACGAAAAAGCAGATTGACGGCAGAAATGCGGTAAACGGCAGCGGATTTTATAAGAATATGGAAAGCTTTGAGAAAAAGTGGATTTCTTCCTGTGCGCCCGACCCCGTTTCAGAGGAAAACACACTAACTGTTGCACGTCGGCTTTTAAATAAATACAGAAGGGCCATAACCGGAGAATAAGACTTTCATAGAAAAAGAGCACCCGCATTTTTGTGCGGG
>DCTF01000099.1 GCA_002329225.1 Ruminococcaceae bacterium UBA1447 | reverse complement strand
GCGGAACTGAAAAAAATAATCAGCGGCAGGCTGAGTAAATAACGGGAGAGTAAAATATGTATATTTCCGACAGTATTCAAATCAATCAAAAAGGTCATCTGACAATAGGCGGCTGTGATACGGTGGAGCTTGCGAAAAAGTACGGAACGCCCCTTTATGTTATGGATGAGGATGAAATCCGCCGCAATTGCCGGGAATTTGTCAATTCGATTAACGAAAACTATGACGGCAACGGCATGGTTCTTTATGCCGGTAAAGCTTTTTTGTGTAAAGAAATATGCCGTATATGCGCTCAGGAAGGCATGGGACTGGACGTTGTTTCCGGCGGAGAACTGCACACTGCGCTTTCGTCGGGCTTTCCGGCGGAGAGAATCTATTTTCACGGCAACAACAAAACCCCGGACGAACTGCAGCAGGCGGTGGACAACAATGTGGGCTGTATAGTGGTTGATAATATAAACGAATTGGAACGCCTTGAAGAGACGGCCGGCCGAGCCGATAAAAAAACGGATATTCTGCTGAGAATTAAGCCGGGAATTGATGCGCACACTCACTCCTTTATAAAGACCGGTCAGATTGACTCAAAATTCGGCTTTGCCCTTGAAACGGGGGAAGCGATGCAGGCGGTAAAAAAGGCTCTCTCCATGACCCATGTTAATCTTGTCGGCGTGCATTGCCACATCGGTTCACAAATCTTTGATTTGGATCCCTTTGAGCTTGCCGCCAGAGTTATGCTGGAGTTTATTGCTCAGGTTAAGACCGAAACGGGCGCCGAGTTGGGCGTTCTCAATTTGGGCGGCGGTTTCGGTATTAAATATCTGCAGACCGACAGGCCNNGAGATCAAGGAAGCGTTTAATAGTTATAAGGATTATATGAAAAAGGTGTCCGCCGCAGTTAAAGAAACTACGGCTCAACTGGGTCTCAAAATGCCCTTTATCCTCATTGAACCGGGAAGGTCAATTGTCGGGCCGGCGGGTCTTACTCTGTATACTGTCGGTTCCGTAAAAAAGATACCCGATGTAAGAACCTATATCTCCGTTGACGGGGGAATGGGCGACAGCCCCCGGTACATACTCTATCAGTCCCGTTATGAAGTTGTTTGCGCAAACAAGGCGGAAAAAGAAAGGGAATGCACAGCCACAATTGCGGGCAAATGCTGTGAAAGCGGCGACCTGATTCAGGAATGGACTTCGGTGCAGCGGGTGGAGCCGGGGGATATACTTGCCGTGCTTGCCACGGGAGCATATAACTATTCCATGGCATCGAACTATAACCGTATTCCGCGCCCGGCGGTTGTTTTTGTAAGCAGGGGCGAATCAAGGATTGTCGTCCGGCGTGAAAGTTATGATGATCTGTCCCGCAACGATATTTAACGGGGAGGAACAATATGGAAAAATATCCTGTTTTTTTTGATATAGCGCCCGGAGTAAAACTGTGCGCAACCGATACGAAGCGATTTAAAACCGGTTGCATCAGTTTTACCATGCTACTGCCCATGAAAGGGAACCTTGCCGCAAACGCCTTGCTGCCCTATATTCTGCGCCGCTCCTGCCGTAAATATCCCGACTTTTCCCTCCTCAACGGGCGGTTGGCGGAACTCTACGGAGCCTCCCTGTCCGCAGGGGTGAGCAAGTTCGGTGAAAGGCAGTTTTTGTCCGTTTCAATAACCGCTATTGATGACAGATTTTCATTGACGGGCGAGAGTATTGCCGCCGAATGCGCCGCCCTTTTGCTGGACCTTATTTTTGATCCTGATACGGATAACGCTTCTTTCAAAACGGAAGCGGTGGAGCTTGAAAAAAGGCTGATGATTGAGCGTATTGAAAGCGAGCTGAATAATAAGAGGGTTTATGCTTTTCGCAGATGCCAGGAGCATATGTTCGAGTCCGAAGATTACGGCAAGAGCAAATACGGCACTATTGACGAGGTGAAGGCTCTCAGCGGTACCGATGTTTATAACGCCTGGCTTAACCTGCTTAAAACAGCCGTTATACAGGTGGATATGGCAGGCAGTTCACCTGCGGAGAAAATTGCCGATGAGCTAAAAAAAAGGTTTGCCGATATTGAAAGAGAACCCGCCTCCTTAGATACTCTGTTTATTAACAAGGTTGACAAACAGCGCCATTTTCAGGAGGAAATGGTTGTGGAACAGGGCAAACTGGTGCTCGGTTTCAGAACGGATATGACCCATGCCCGGGATAATATTCATGCCATGCGGGTTATGACCGATATCTTCGGCGGCGGAACCTATTCCAAGCTTTTTAAAAATCTTAGGGAAAAAATGAGCCTTTGCTACTATTGTTCCGCCCGTATGACTGCGGAAAAAGGTGTGATTTTTGTCCAAAGCGGAATTGAAAGCGATAAGGATAAAGAGGTAATAACACAGGTTCTGCGGCAGCTTGAAGATATAAAATCGGGGAATATCGGCGCCGAGGAATTTGAGGCTTCAAAACTTTCCATTTGCGACAGTCTGAGGAGCGTTGAAGACTCTCCGGAAAGCATAGTCTCATGGTATGCCTACCAGATTATCAGGGATGAAATCACCACCCCCGCTCAGGAGGAAGAAATGATAAAAGCCGTAAATATCCAAGAGGTTATTCAGGCGGCAAAGGGCGTTGTTCTGGACACAAGCTATTTCCTTAAAGGAATAGGGGAGGGCAAAACGGATGAGGATTAAAGAGATAAAAAATGAACCTCTTAATGAAAAGTATTTTCACATTGACCACCCTTCGGGGCTGACTGTTCTGCTTTTTCCCAAAGAAGATTACGCCACAAACTATGCGGTGTTTGCCGCAAAATACGGCTCTATCGACAATAAACTGGTATCCCCCGACGGAACGGTGGAAACAATTCCCGAGGGCACGACTCACTTTTTGGAGCATAAACTTTTTGAAAGTGAAGAACTTGACGCCTTTGAGCGCTTTGCAAAAACAGGCGCCTCCGCAAANNGTACCGGCTACCTGTTTTCCTGCACCGGCAACTTCCGCGAGTCTTTGGAGATTCTTTTGGACTTTGTTCAGAATCCCTATTTCACTCAGAAGACGGTGGAAAAAGAGCAGGGGATAATCGGGCAGGAAATTAAGATGTACAAGGACGTCCCGGAGTGGGAGGTTCTCTTCAACCTCTTGGGCGCCATGTATAAAGAAAATCCGGTGCGCACCGATATAGCGGGTACGGTGGACTCAATTTCAAAAATCACTGCCGACCTGCTTTACCGCTGTTACAATACCTTTTACGACCTGAGCAACATGGTGCTTGCGGTTGCCGGCAATGTCTGTGTTGAAGAGGTGCTGGAAGTTGCCGACAAAATGCTGAAACCCGCAAAAGGCAAGCCGGCCCAAAGGGTCTTCGTGCCGGAATCCTCCGAAGTTGTCACCCCCTATGTGGAAGAATCCCTCACGGTGGCAATACCCAGTTTTTTATTGGGCTTTAAAGAGGCGATTAAAACTCCGGAAAGAACAACAACCGAACGCCTGAGCGCTTATATTTTATTGGACATAATCGCCGGCCCCGAATCACCGCTGTATAAAAGGCTTATTGAAGCCGAGCTTGTGAATACCGGTTTTTCTTATGAGTATTTTGAAGGTTTCGGCTACGCATGCAGCATTTTCGGCGGATTGTCAAAGAATCCGAAAAAAGCGGCGGAAGAGATTAAAAAAGAAATTCAATCCTTTGCCCGAAAAGGCGTTTCCTCCGCCGAGTTTGAACGCTCAAGGCGTAAACTTTACGGCGGGCTTATCATGATGTATAATGACGTAAGCGCTATCGCCAACTCACTGGCGGAAACATTTTTCAATGCAAACGGCTTGTTTGATGACCTTGAGGCCTGTAAAGTGATAGACCTTGACATGGTAAATGCCCGCTTTAAGGACCTTTTCTCTGAAGACAACTCGGTTTTGTCGGTGATTTGGCCGCTTTGATTCAGTTTTTAGGAGGTGCATTTTATGAAGGACTATACAATCGTCTATTTTAAGGCAATCGAAAGGGGCTTCAGTGTCCCGAGTGTGTTTGCCGAATTCAGCATTTTCGGTTTGCATTTTTCCATCAAATGGTACGGAGTCATAATCGCTTTCGGCTTTTTGCTGGCGGTGCTGCTTGGGGGCAGAGGCGCTTACAAATGGAAGATGAGCCTTGACAAAATGATTGATGTGCTTATTTATGGCACCGCCCTCGCAATTCTCAGTGCCCGGCTCTATTATGTCATAGGCAACTGGTCCTACTATAAAAACGACCTTTCTTCCATATTTAATGTTTGGGAGGGCGGCTTGGCAATTTACGGCGGCCTTATCGGCGGTCTTATTGCGGGCTACATTGTTTGCCGGGTTGAAAAACTTAATTTTCGTAATCTTTTAGATTTATCCGCACTGAGTTTTTTGCTGGCGCAGGGCATCGGCCGTTGGGGCAACTTCACCAATCAGGAAGTTTTCGGCAGAAACACGGATTTGCCCTGGGGTATGTGGAGCCAGAAAACCGCCGACTTCATTACCGCAAATCAAGCGGAGCTTGCGGCAAAAGGGATTCAGGTGACTGCCGGAACTATGGCCGATAAGGCCTATGTTCACCCGACTTTTCTCTACGAGTCCATCTGGTGCCTTTTGGGCTTTGTTTTGCTTTTTATAGTAACCAAAAAGTTCAGAAAGTTCANNTATTGAAACTTTCCGTCTTGACGGTATCCCCGTTGCGGGCTTGGGCCTCACCTTGAATCAACTCCGTTCCATCGGCATTGCCGTTGTTTCCGCTGTGGCTTTGGGGATTCTCCTTAATAAATATATCAAGAACCCCAAACCTATAGAGGGAATAGATTTCTTCCCGCCGGATGACCCGCCGAAAAAACGAAAGGGCAAAGAAAGCCTTGAAGAAGAGGAAGTTGTAGAAGTTGAGTTGCCGGCGGAAGAAGTGACGGAAAATGCGGAAGAACCTGCTGCAGACGAAGANNGGAAGAACCTGCTGCAGACGAAGATGAAAACGCTCCGGAAGAGGAAGAACCTGCTGCAGACGAAGATGAAAACGCTCCGGAAGAGGAAAACCCGGCACAGGTTGAATAGGCTTGCTTTTCCAACAAATTATCGGTTTCGGGAGGTATCGGTATGTACAGGATTATTGACGGAAAAAAAACGGCGGAACAGGTACTCAATAAAATCGCCGTTGAGGTCAAAGAACTTAAAGATAACTCAAAGGATATAGCCTTGGCGGTCATCATCGTGGGCGACAACCCCGCCTCCCGGGTTTATGTAAATAATAAAAAGAAAGACTGCGCCCTTGTCGGCATCGAGTCTTACGAATATGCTCTTCCCGCCGATACATCGCAGGAAGAGCTTTTGGCTCTGATTGACGAGCTTAATCAACGCAAAGATATAAACGGAATTTTATGCCAGCTCCCCCTGCCCGGCCATTTTGATGAAAAGGCGGTACTCAACGCCATATCTCCCCAAAAGGATGTGGACGCATTTCATCCCGTCAATGTGGGGCATATTATGATCGGGGACTGCCTGCTTTTACCCTGCACCCCCGCAGGGGTAATGGAACTGCTCAAAGCGTATGATATTCCGATTGCCGGCCGTCACTGTGTCATTATAGGGCGCAGCAACATTGTCGGTAAGCCCATGGCAATGCTCATGCTTAAAGAAAATGCCACCGTTACCGTTTGCCACTCCAAAACCGTCGATTTGGCAGGCATAACCAGACAGGCGGATATACTTATAGCCGCAGTGGGTCAGGCAAAAATGATTAAGGCCGACATGGTAAAAGAGGGCGCCGTTGTAATCGACGTTGGGATGAACAGGGACGAAAACTCAAAACTTTGCGGGGATGTGGATTTTGACGGTGTTGCACCAAAAACATCCGCAATAACGCCGGTGCCCGGCGGCGTAGGACCCATGACCCGTGCTATGCTGCTTGCCAACACTCTGACCGCCGCCAAGGTTCAGTTCGGGGAATAAGTCCGTAATTTGAATTTAAGTATTTGCGTTTCATATAACGGAACACTTTTTATTAAGACAGGGAGAGTATATTGTCCGACAAAAAGCTGTTTCTGAAAAAACTGATTGTGGTGCTTGTCAGCCTTTTGGTTTTGACGGGTATGTTGTTTGTTGCCGGCAGAGCCAATCCCGAGGTGGAATTTGAAGACCCCGGGCTGGAATATGCGGTGCGCCGAAAACTTGAAAAATGGGGCGGTCCCCTTTATCAATCGGAGTTGTCGGGCATTATTTCTCTTGATGCCTCAAACTGTGAAATATCAAGTTTAAACGGAATTGAGCGTATTCATCGGTTGGCGGAACTTAATTTGGAAAACAACTTTGTTGAAGACCTTTCACCTCTTTCAAAGCTGAAGATGATAAAGACCTTAAATCTGAACGGTAACGGAATTACCGACCTTGAAGAGCGTTTAAAACCTCTGGCCCGCGTCCCGTTAAGGGTGTTGAAATTAAGAAACAACTTTGAAACTACTCCCGAGGGGGAAACCGTTAAGCTTGCGGACATCAGCTGTTTACAAAGATTCATCACTTTGGAAGAATTGGATTTAAGGGATAATGCCGTAGAGGATATCACTCCGTTGGAAAAGCTGAACAGCCTGATTAAACTTAACATCAGGGGCAACAAGGTTAAGTCGCTGCAATCTCTTTCCTCCCTTAAAACCTTAACCTATCTGAACATACACTCCAATGTCGAAATTGATTCAATCGTACCGTTAAAAGACCTCCACCGTCTGGAAACTCTTATCATGCGAAGGGTTCCCATAGACGATATAAATGTAATCAAGGGCTTTAAAAAACTGCAAAACCTAAATGTGCTTGATTGCGATTTGGATAATATTGACCTTTCAGTATTCCTTGAAATGAGAAGAAACGGCGCTTTAACCGGTGTTGTTAAACCGGCATATCTGGTTTACGCTTTAGCGGCGCCCGGGTTTTCCCAAGAGGGCGGATTTTACGAAAAAGGCTTTGAGTTAAAGCTCGCCGCCGACGAAGCCGATGCGGATATTTATTACACAACCGACGGCAGTGAACCTACGGCCAAATCCTCCAGATATTCCGCCAATAATCCTGTTGCGGTCAAAGATGAAGGGGTTACGGTTGTCAGCGCAAGAGTCATCTCAAAGGATAATACGGAAATGAGTGAGGTTGTCGCCCACAGCTATTTTGTGGGGGTTGAAAATGCGGCAAATCTGCCCGTTATATCATTAGTGACCGACAGCAAAAATCTTTTTGATGAAGCAACCGGCATATACCACGAAGCGAATATGTACAACCGAGGCAGTGAGTGGGAACGCCCCGTCTTTTTTGAGTTTTTTGAAAATGACGGGAAAAGGGCTTTCGGAGTAAACGGCGGACTTCGCATTCACGGCGGTTCCACAAGAAAATTCGACCAAAAGAGTTTAAGAATATACACCGACGGCAAGTACAATAAAGACGGCTTTGTTAATTATGATATTTTTGGTGACCTGAAAAAGGTCGGTACCGACAAAACAAAAACCGGGTTCAGCCGTTTGCTCCTCCGTAACTCCGGTAATGATTGGGAACTTACAATGTTCCGCGACGCCTTTATTCAGCGTCTTATAGCCTCAATAGGCACCGTGGACACTCAGGCCTACAGACCCGCTGTTGTATACATAAACGGGGAGTATTGGGGAATTCTTAACATCAGGGAACGCTATGACGAGTATTATTTCAGGGATACCTATGGTGTTGATATCAGAAAAATAGCGATNNGCGAAACTGTCAAGAGGAATGGCCGAAGATGTGACTCAATATAAAAATATGATTGCCTTTATTGAAGCAAACAGCTTGGCCGATGATAAAAACTTTGCCGAGATAAAGAAGCAAATGGATGTTGAAAACTACAGGGACTATGTTATTGCCAATACCTTTATTTCCAACAGCGACTGGCCCGGCAACAATGTCAAATTCTGGCGTTACAGGANNGTGAAGATGCCGAATATGCCCTTGACGGGCGCTGGCGCTGGCTGATTTTTGATACCGACTACGGCTTTAACCTGTACAGATACCAGGAGGACAGATTGGGCAACTGCCGCGACCATGCCCACAATACCATCAGTTGGATAATGGCGCCGGAAGACGGCCTTTATGGAGAAGTTTGGCCCAACTTTTTATTCAGGGCGCTTATGGAAAACGAAGGGTTTAGAACGGACTTTTTAATCAGATATTCCGACCTGCTCAACACCTGTTTTGAAACCGACCATGTTCTTTCGGTTATGGAGCAAATGCAAAAAGCAATCGAACCGGAAATGCCCAACCACACTGCCCGCTGGGGCGGAATAAAGGATATGAAAGCCTGGTACGGCAATATCGGTGCAATGAAAGAGTTTGCCGTGGAAAGGCCCGGATATATTCGAAAATATCTGATTGAAGAGTTCAACTTAAAGGGTATCTACAGGCTCAACCTCGGTATGAGTCAGGCGGGCGGTTATGTTAAGGTTAATTCAATTGATGTTGACCGCAGCGGTTGGAAAGGCGTTTACTTTAAAAATCTTCCCCTGACAATGACGGCTATCCCTGCGGAAGGCTATGTTTTCTCCCATTGGGAAGGCTTGCCTGCTGACAGTAAAGAAAAAACCGTTACACTCAACCCCGCAGGCAATTTAACGGTTAAAGCGGTATTTAAAGCGGCCGAATAATTCGGCCTTAAATAAGAAAGGATTTGATTTAGGCGTGACTAAGGTTTTGCAGTATCTGATCGGTATGCTTTCGGTTTCCGAAAGGGATTTATTCAACATGGTGTTTTCCCTTGTGCTGGCAATAGTAATCGGCATAATAATCTCTCAGCTCTATAAAATAACTCATCGGGGCTTGAGCTACGAACTCACTTTTATGGCCACATTGGTTACTCTGGCGCCGATTGTCGCAATCGTTATGCTCTTTATCAGAGGCGACCTGGTGCTCTCCCTGGGGCTTATCGGCTCCCTGTCCATAGTCCGTTTCAGAACCCCGGTGAAAGATACCCGGGATATGGTCTTTATCTTCTGGATTATAGCGGTGGGGCTTGGCTGCGGCACCTATAACTGGATCGTCGTAATAGTTTCCACCATTGTAATAACGATTCTCATTTTTGTAATACATACAATCAGGTACGGTCAGACCTACAATATTGACTATGTGCTGGTAATTGCCGGAACGGGGGCGCAAAAGACCTCCGAAATAACCGAAGCTGTTGAAAAATACGCCAAGGATATTAAGGTCAGGTCAAAAGAAATAGAAGGCGAGTATTGGGAGATTATTTTTGAAATAAGGTTTAATAAAGACAGCCTTAAAAAGACCGACTCAATCATAGATGAACTCAGGGCTAAGGAAAACATAACCAAGGTTTCTCTGCTTGCTCCTCAGACAGCCCTGCCCGTATAAAAACCTTGACGAGGACGGACTGAGCATTGAAAGACGCAAGCGTACGTTTTGAGATGAAATACAGAATAACCTATTATGAGTATTTGCAAATCAGGAATGCTCTGAGTATCTATATGCAAAAAGACAAGTTTACAAAACGGGCGGGGGGAAAGGGTTATTTTGTCCGAAGTCTGTATTACGATACCCTCGACTACGCATCATATCACCAGAAAATGGCGGGGGATAATGAGCGGGTAAAACTCAGAATCAGAACCTACAGCCCGACCCCCGATAAGGACAGCCCTATCCGGGTGGAACTCAAGATGAGAAAAAGAAACCTCGTCATTAAAAAAAGCAGATTAATCAATTTTGAAGAATATGAAAATTTTGCCAATACCGGCCGGTGGTCCGACGAAAACGATTTATTGCTTTCCGAGTTTGAAAACCACAGGTTGAGTAAAATGAGTGAGCCGAAACTCATTATCGAGTATTTTCGGGAGTGTTACGAAACAAAGGTGCCGGGCGGGCTGAGAATAACCTTTGACCATGAAGTAAAAAGCGCCCATTCCGATGAACTTTTCCCCGAACACAGCTTTTACAGGCCCCACTATCCCGGCATCGTGATAATGGAGATAAAATTCAAGGATGAAGTACCGGCATGGGTAAAAAAGCTTGTCCATACCTACGGGCTCAGGATAATTGCAAACAGCAAATTTACACAGGGTCTGCAAGCCTGCAGGCACGATTTGGCTCACCCCGGCGGGATTGTCACCATAAGATAACTTTAGTCCTTTGAATACATTCAACGCCCGTTGCGGGTCTTGTTGCGGAAGGCAAGTTGTAAAATGAATTGT
>DCTF01000087.1:5442-12822 GCA_002329225.1 Ruminococcaceae bacterium UBA1447 | reverse complement strand
AGGGCGGAAAAACTGTCATCAAAAATATATATTTGAGCTTTTTTAGCAAGCGCTCTGGCAATGGAAAGCCTCTGCTTCTGGCCGCCTGAAACATTTGTGCCGCCCTGAGCTATTTTACCCTCAAAGCCGCCTTCTTTTTCCATGATAAAATCCAAGGCATGTGCTACTTCGGCTACGTTCTTCACATCTTCGTCGGTTGCGCTGTTATTTCCATAGCGAATATTGGAGGCTATTGTACCGGAAAGGAGAACTCCCTTTTGGGGTACATAGCCGATTTTTTGGCGCAAATCCTTTTGCCTGACTTCCCTGACATCCGTTCCTTCAATGAGCACCTGCCCCTGAGAGGCATCATAAAAGCGCAGGGCAAGGGAGGCAATTGTTGATTTACCCGACCCGGTGGAACCGATAATTGCCGTTGTTTGCCCGAGTTTAGCGGTGAAAGTAATGTTTGAAAGGGCGTCCTGCCCGGCTCCGCGGTAACGAAAGCTTACATCGCGGAACTCGACAACCCCTTTTTTCTTCTCATCAAAATCTTTAGGATTTTCAGGGTCGGTTATCGATAGAGGAGTTTCCAACACTTCGGATATACGCTGTGCGGAAACAGCCGCCCGTGGAATGGAAACAAACATCATGGAAATCATAAGGAAGGAGAAGATAATCTGCATTGCGTACTGCATAAAGGCCATCATATTGCCTAATTGCATGGAGGACTCCGAAATTTTATGGGCGCTTATCCAAAGGATAGTAAGAGTGGTTGCGTTCATAATCAGTGTCATTACGGGCATCATCAGCACCATTACTCTGGTGACAAAAAGGGTTGTTTTGGTTAAATCTTCATTTGCCTTTTCAAAACGCTTTTTTTCATAGCCCTCGGTTCTGAAAGCACGGATGACCATCAACCCGGTCAGATTTTCACGGGATATGAGGTTTAGCCTATCCACAAGTTTTTGAAGTATTTTAAACTTCGGTATGGCAATGCTCATAAGAATAAAAATAAAGCCTACAAGCACAATACAGGCTACAGCAATAACCCAACTTGTGGAAACGGATTTTTTAACCGCCATAACTATACCGCCGATGGCCATTAGGGGAGCATAGCATACCATTCTGATACCCATCATCAAAAGCATTTGAATTTGGGTTACATCATTTGTACAGCGTGTAATAAGGGAAGCGGTGGAAAATTTGTCAAACTCGTTATTGGAAAAACTTTCGATTTTTTCAAAAAGAGCCCGGCGCAGGTTGCGGGAAGTGCCGGCGGCAATTTTTGAAGATAAGAAGCTGATTGAGACCGTGGCAGCGCCGCCTAACAAAGCGATTGCCAGCATTTTCAGTCCGACTTTAGTTATGTATGCGGCGGCAATAGCTCCGATGTTTGCTCCCAGTTCCGTGTAAAAAAGTTTGGCCATCATCGTTCCGCTCCGGGCCAAAAGGGTTTTGTCGCTTTGCTCGGCTTTACTTCGAGCTTCACCAAGCATTTGAGCGGGGATTTTTTCAAGTGCAGGCAGTTGGCGGTAAACATCGTTAAGGTTAAAATTGCCGAAACCGTCGGTTGTGCTATCGGTTTTATCATTTTCAGTGGCAGAGCCTTGGGACAGATAAATCAGCGTTCGGGCGGAAAGTTCAAAGGCTCGGTCAAGCGCTTGGGCATCGTCTTTGTCCGTTTTATTTTTTGCCCATAAGTTGCCCGAGGCGGCGGGGTAAATATCGGAATAGGTTTTATTCTTGTTGTTCTTTTCCGAAGTCTGAACAAGGGAGTAGGAAGCTTTGACAAGAGTTTTTTCATCCTCCGTCATTGCAAGGGTTGCCAAACGCATGGCGTTTTCGCTCATAGCCTCGGGGGCCGAGTGTGCAATTCCGCTTTTTTGAATACCGGTATCGACAATATCCGACATGAAGTTGGGCAAATTTATATCAGACAGGGCCTGAGCGAACAAAAGCAACACTGTCAGCACAAGCCCTGCGGAAAACGGTTTCAAATATTTAGCCAGTTTTATCAAAACCGAGGCCTCCTGTATATTTATGTATTAGCCCCGGCATTGTAAAGAATATCGGAAATTACAATGCCGGGGATTATAGGAGCAAGACAAAAATTTTATTTGTATAACAGTAAAAGCGTCAGTGCGGAAACGGCAAGCTGAACAATACAAAGGCGATAAATCGTTTGAGTGTTGGACCAGCCCCTGTTTTTGCGAAGATGGTCATGGAAAGGCGTCCGGATGTTTTTTAAGGGGTTTATCCGCAGAAAGCGGATTAAGGAAACCTTTACAATACTTATCGTGCCGTTGAAAATCAGAACAAGGCATAAAGGTATGAATAACAAGGCGTTCCCCGTTTTTAGTGCTAAAATGCTTATAAACAGGCCGATTGCCCGGGAACCGGCGTCGCCCATCATAAGCTTGCTGGGTTCCGCATTTAACCACAGATAGGGCAGGAGTACGGCACCCATCAATGCCGCCATCAGCAGGATGTTGTCATTCCTTTGAGCATAAAAAATANNGCTCAGTGATGCGATTGAGATTAACGAAAGACTGCCGCTGAAACCGTCTATGCCGTCAGAGCAGTTTGTAGCGTTAATGGAAACCCACACGAGTACCGTGGCGGCAAGGCCGAAAAGAACTTTGGGTACTTGCCACACAAAACCGCCCAGCTGCACACTGTGAAGGGCGGGGTTAAAGAAAATGAAAGCTGCGGCGGCGGCTGCGCCGAGGAATAAGTCTATTACCCCTTTTTTATATTCCCCCCAGGGCTTTTTAGATTTATCATCAAAGAAGCCCGAAAACATTCCCAACATAACCAAGCCGATATAAGCGGCGGATTCGAGGTTAAAAGGAATAAAAAGCAGGGAAGAAAGGGCAAAGGCGGTAATAAAGAGTATTCCCGCAGCCTTGGGCTTGCCGGCGGAAAGTTCGCCGTCAACGGCATACTCGCGGCCCTGATCTTTCGGCAACTTGTTCTTCAGCGTCAACAGCAGGGCTGTGTCAAGCAAAAGGGCAAAAACAAGAGCGAAAGAATAAATCAGGTTAGATGGGATTTTTTCAAATCCGGGAATGGAATAAAGCATAATTTAACCTTTCAACATAAGTTTAAGGCTGTAACCAAGCCCTGTATTAAACATTACATGAGTAATTGGGTGATTCTTTTGTAATAAATACGTTGTGGGGATGGCTTTCCGCCAGACCGGCGCCGGTAATTCTTACAAATTGGGCCTTGTGAAGGTCGGCAACTGTTGCGCAACCGCAATAACCCATGCCGGAACGCAGACCGCCCAGCATTTGGAACACCGTGTCGGAGAGGGGACCTTTATAGGGCACTCTGCCCTCTACCCCTTCAGGCACCAGCTTCCTGTTGTCTTCCTGGAAGTAGCGGTCGCCGCTGCCTTTGGCCATGGCCCCCAAACTGCCCATGCCCCTGTAAACCTTAAAGCTGCGGCCCTGATAAATCTCCGTATCGCCCGGGGATTCTTCACAGCCCGCCACAAGGGAACCCACCATAACCACATCGGCGCCGGCGGCCAAAGCCTTGACAATATCGCCGGAAAACTTAACGCCGCCGTCGGCAATTACGGGAATCCCCCGGCTTGCGGCCACGCTTGCAGCATCACAGATAGCGGTAATTTGAGGTACGCCTATGCCCGCAACCACCCGTGTGGTGCAGATTGAACCGGGGCCGATACCCACCTTGACGGTGTCCGCACCCGCGTCGATAAGAGCTTTGGCTCCGTCGGCGGTAGCGACATTGCCCGCTACGAGGGTGATGTTCGGGAAAGCGGCCTTAACCTTTGATACCGCTTTCAGAATGTTCTCGCTGTGTCCGTGGGCCGAATCCAGCACCAGGGCGTCAATTTGAGCATCCGCCAGAGCGGAGGCTCTTTCCAAAACATCGGAGGTTGCCCCGATAGCGGCGGCGCACAGGAGCCTGCCGGTGCTGTCTTTAGCGGAGTTGGGGTACTGTACCATTTTCTCAATATCTTTTATGGTGATAAGTCCCTTAAGATAGCCTTCATCGTCCACCAAGGGGAGTTTTTCGATTTTATGCTTCATTAGGATTTCTTTTGCCTCTTGCAGTGTGGTGCCTATATGGGAGGTGATAAGGTTCTCCTTGGTCATAACATCTTTAATCGGCACGGAAAATTCCGTCATAAAGCGTAAATCCCGGTTGGTTAGGATGCCCACAAGCAGGCCCTCTTCACAGATGGGGACGCCGGATATGCGGTAACGCTGCATAAGCTCCAGAGCGTCTTCTACCAAATGTTCCGGAGAAAGAAAGAAGGGGTTTGTGATAACACCGTTTTCACTGCGTTTAACTATGTCCACTTCTTCAACCTGTCTTTCAATGGACATGTTTTTGTGTATAACGCCTATGCCGCCCTCTCTGGCTATGGCAATGGCCATACGGGCTTCCGTCACGGTATCCATGGCGGCTGTCATGAGCGGGGTGTTAAGTTCAATGGTTTTACTCAGCCGGGTTTTAAGGCTGACATCTTTGGGCAATACGGCGGAGTGCGCCGGCACCAGCAAAACATCGTCAAAGGTCAGACCTTTTTTGGCAAATCTTTCAGGATACTCATAATTCAATTTTGACCCCTCCTTAAAGAATAATTCGTTGGTTTCGGTTAATAATTATATCACGCTGCTAAAAAGAATATCAAGCAATAATCAAGTTTGAAAAAAGCGGGGATTTTAAATTAAACCGCTCCGGTGCAAAATAACCGGAGCGGTAAGAAAAGGGGGGAGTTATTTGTATTTCGGTCGGCGCACATAAGAGGTGTGCAGCACTTCATGAGCCTTGTGGCTGCCGGGTGAACCGAGAAACTCCTCATAAATCCGTTTGGTTGACTCGTTCTGGTGGGACTTTCTCTTGGGCAGGTTCTTGTCCATCTCATACAAAGTTGCGGCACGGAGTTTTTTCAAGTCGCGGAAGTTGCGTACAACCGCATGCTGGATAGGCTGGCCTCCGCCGTTGACACAGCCGCCGGGGCAAGCCATTATCTCAATAAAGTGATAGTTGGCGGTGCCGTTTTTAACCTTTTCCATTATTTCATGGGCATTGGCAAGGCCGCTGGCTACGCAGACATTGACTTCCATTCCGGCAATGTTGTATGTAGCCTCTTTAATACCCTGTGTGCCGCGAACTTCCTTGAACTCCACATCCGGCAGGTCTTTGCCGGTAAGGGTATCGGCGGCGGTACGCAGGGCGGCTTCCATAACGCCTCCGGTGGTGCCGAAGATAACGGCGGCGCCGGTGGACTCCGCAAGAGGATTGTCAAACTCTTCGTCCGGCAGTTTGGGGAAGTGTATACCGGCGGTATCAATCATTCGGGCAAGCTCCCTTGTGGTCAGAGCAATATCCACATCGGGGTAGCCGGATGCGTTCTGATTATCCCGTTTGGCCTCAAACTTTTTCGCCGTACATGGCATAATGCCTACCACGACTATATCTTTGGGGTCAAGACCCATTCTCTTGGCATACCAGGTTTTGCAGATTGCACCGAACATCTGTTGGGGAGATTTGCAGGTGGAAAGATGACGGAGCTGTTCCGGGTAATAGTGTTCGCAGTATTTAATCCAGCCCGGTGAGCAGGAGGTGATCATGGGCAGTACGCCGCCGCCTTGAACACGCTCGATAAACTCGTTAGCCTCTTCCATAATGGTGAGGTCGGCGCTTAAATCGGTGTCAAAAACCTTGTCAAAACCGAGGCGTCTGAGGGCCGCCACCATTTTACCCTGAACGTTTGTGCCGATGTGCATACCGAAGCTTTCTCCCAAGGTTACACGGATGGAGGGAGCGGTATGAACAATGACATACTTGCTCGGGTCGTTTATGGCGGCAAAGGCGGCTGCGGTGTCGTCCTTTTCCACCAAGGCGGCCGTGGGGCAGTTGACTATGCACTGGCCGCAGGAAACACAGGAAACATCAGCCAAGTCCTTATCAAAGGCGGAGCTGATATGAGTGTCAAAACCTCTGGCGTTGGCCCCTATAACCGCAACATGCTGCGCTTCGCAGGCGGCCACACAACGGCGGCAGAGAATGCACTTGTTGTTGTCGCGGATCATATGGGCAACGGAGTCGTCAAAGTCGTACTGAATGTTTTCGCCCTTGAAGTAATCCTCATCGTCAACACCGAACTCCTTGCAAAGGTGCTGAAGTTCGCAGTTGCCGCTTCTTATGCAGGAGAGGCACTTTTTATCATGGGTGGAAAGAATCAGTTCAAGGGTAAGTTTACGGCTTCTTCTGACTCTTTCGGTATTGGTGAACACTTCCATACCTTCGCTCACCGGATACACGCAGGCAGTGACAAGGTTTCTAAGGCCCTTGACTTCGACCATGCAAATCCGGCAGGCGCCGATTTCGTTAATCTCTTTAAGGAAACACAGTGTGGGAATTTCGATGCCGGCCACCCGGGCTGCTTCTAAAATAGATGAGCCTGCCGGGACGCTGACAGTTGCTTTGTTGATTTTTACAGTTACATTTTGCATTATTCAGCGCCTCCTTTCTTAAACTTTTGATACCGCTTTGACTTTTTTACAGGCGTCTACACAGGCGCCGCACTTTATGCACTTGGAGGAATCAATAACATGCGGCGTTTTGGGAGCGCCCGTGATGGCTCCAACGGGGCAAACTTTGGCGCAAAGAGTACAGCCGATACATCTTTTCGGGTCGATATAGTAGTTGAGCAGGGATTTACAGACCCCGGCCGGACACTTTTTATCGTTTACGTGGGCTTCATATTCTTCCCTGAAGAACTTCATTGTGGCAAGTACGGGGTTAGGGGCGGTCTGCCCCAGGCCACACAGGGAATTTTCCTTTACATAGTAGGCAAGCTCTTCAAGCTTTTCAAGGCAGCCGGGTTCGGCCTTGCCTTCCACTATTTTGTCGAGCATTTCCAGCAGGCGTTTGGTGCCTATGCGGCAGGGTGCGCATTTTCCGCAGGATTCGTCCACGGTGAAGTCCAGGAAGAAGCGGGCGATGTCCACCATGCAGTTGCTGTCGTCCATAACAATCAAGCCGCCGGAACCCATCATGCAGCCGATAGCGGTGAGGTTGTCATAATCGATGGGCGTATCTATCAGGCGCTCGGGTATACAGCCGCCGGAAGGTCCGCCTGTCTGAGCGGCCTTGAATTTGCGGCCGTTGGGTATACCGCCGCCGATATCTTCTATAATCTCCCGCAGGGTGGTTCCCATGGGGATTTCCACCAATCCGGTGTTTTTTATGTTTCCGCCCAAGGCAAAAACTTTGGTTCCTTTTGATTTTTCCGTTCCGACGGAAGCAAAGCTGGCAGCACCGTGGAGGATGATTTGAGGAATGTTTGCAAAGGTTTCCACATTGTTTTCAGTCGTGGGCTTGCCGAAAAGGCCCTTTACGGCGGGATAAGGC
>DCTF01000087.1:3777-5413 GCA_002329225.1 Ruminococcaceae bacterium UBA1447 | reverse complement strand
CCGCAGACAAAGGCGCCGGCGCCCAAGCGTATATGCAAATCAAAGTCAAAACCGGAACCGAAAATGTTTTTACCGAGTAAGCCCTGTTCTTTGGCTTGCTTGATAGCGAGTTCCAGCCGAGCCACGGCAATTGGGTATTCGGCACGGACATAGACAAAGCCTTCGGTAGCTCCCACGGCATAACCGCAAATGGTCATGGCTTCAACTATACAGTGGGGATCGCCTTCCAAAACGGAACGGTCCATAAAGGCACCGGGGTCACCCTCGTCGGCGTTGCAGACCACGTATTTTTGATCCGCTTCGGTTCTTGCGGTAAACTCCCACTTAAGGCCGGTGGGGAAGCCGCCGCCGCCCCTGCCCCTGAGGCCGGAGTCTTTTACTATCTGAATAACTTCCGCAGGTTTAAGCTCGGTCAGGCATTTTGCAAGTGCCTGGTAGCCGTCCATAGCAATATACTCTTCAATACTTTCAGGGTTAATAACACCGCAGTTGCGCATAGCAACCCTTTTTTGCTTTTTGTAAAAAGCGGTCTGGTTCAGCGACTTGATTGTATCCGGCGATACCGTCTCATCGTAGAGCAGTCTTTTTACAATGCGGCCCTTAAGAAGATGTTCTTCCACGATTTCGGGAACGTCATCAACCGTTACGTTGCTGTAAAAGCTTCCCTCGGGGTAGACAATCATAATGGGGCCGATTGAGCACAAACCGAAGCAGCCGGTGCGCACAACCAGAATTTCGTCAGTCAGGTCTTTTTCAACAAGCTGTTCATTCAGGGCTTTAATAATATCTTCGCTGTGTGAAGAGGTACAACCGGTACCGCCGCAAACAAGCACATGGGCACGATACATTCGATTTCCTCCTTTACTTCGCAATTGCACCGACGGTAAATTCGGTGACAATATTTCCGTTGACCAAGTGGTCGCTTACTACTCTGGCTACCTTGTCGGGGGTCATTCGGACATAAGTTACCTTTTCCTTGTCCTTTTCAATGACCTCTACTATGGGTTCGTATTGGCACATGCCTATGCACCCGGTCTGGCATACGGTAACATTTTTCAGTTTGCGCCGGGCTACTTCATCTAAAAAGCCGTTCAAAATCGGGCGGGCGCCTGCGGCAATTCCGCAAGTGGCCATGCCTACGACTACACGAATAAGGTCGGTATTATCCTCCCCTACGGTCATGTCCGCTTTGGCTTTTTCTCTCATGGCATTAAGTTCTTCAAGCGTTTTCATGCGGTACACCTCCATGATTATTTTTGTGTCTGTTCCCCGATAGCGCCGTAATCCGGCTGATGTCCTCGGGGTTGGCGGCGGCCTTTTCGGAGCGTCGGATATTCTGAACTCGAAGGCCGACCGTCTGTACTATGGGTAAAAAATATGAGCGAAAACTCACTCATACTCAGGCATTGGCATATTTATTCAGGATGCCCTCAACCTGGTCTACGGTCAATTTTCCGTAAACGTCATCATTAATCGTCATGACAGGGGCCAGTCCGCATGCGCCTATGCAGCGGCAGGCTTCAATTGAGAACTTGCCGTCGGGGGTGCATTCCCCGGGAGCGATTCCCAATATTTCACAGACCTTGTCAAGAATTTGCTGGGCGCCTTTAACATAGCAGGCGGTACCCATGCATAC
>DCTF01000087.1:0-3772 GCA_002329225.1 Ruminococcaceae bacterium UBA1447 | reverse complement strand
AGAAAGTTGAAACCCCGTAGACTTTTTCAAGAGGTAAATCCATGCCGTCGGCAATCATTACCTGAACTTCAAAGGGCAGATAGCCGTAAATAAGCTGTGCCTGCTGCAACACATGAATAAGCATGGTGGGATTATCCTTAGCCTCGTCAATTATGACTTTGAGCTTGGCTTCCTGCTCCGGCGTTCCGGCGAAAGGGATTTTGCTGATAGGTTTCTTCATTAATGCCTTTCCTCCTTTAACAAAAAAATAAAACTTGGTATTGCGGGGCAAAAAACACCCCAAATCCTTGCCTGCAATTATATCACGGCGGGCAAGGCGAATTCAATTGTTTAAAGATAATAATGCCCAAAAAAACTAGCACAACTTTGGTTAATTTATCCATAGAATTTGTTGAAAAAGTAGATTACCGCCCCTGCGGCGGGAAATTACAGCTTTATTTCATAAAAACCGCCGCCTGTGCCGCGAAAACAGCGTCACAGGCGGAAAAGCAGGTGATTTTAAAATTGAATCAGCCCGGATATATGGAGTCTAAAATCTCAATAACATGTGCAACGGCGTGGTTGTTGTTTGAGGGGACGATATGAGTGGCTACAGCCAGAGCCTCCGGTTCTCCGTTTTCGGGCACAAAGGCCGCTTTGGCGGCTGTGAGCATTTCCGCATCGTTATACCCGTCGCCCACCGCATAGCAGTTTTCCCGAGGCACGCCCAGGTAATCGGCGAGTTTATGCAGACCGGTACCCTTGTCCACCCCTTTTTTAAGAATTTCTATAAAGTTACCGGTAGTGGGTAAAAAAGAGGGGTCTTTGGAAAATGACTTTAAAAAGGCCTGTACTTTCGGGGAAGTATCCCTGTCACAGCCGATCATGGCCTTTTGCCAGGGTCTCGGTGCGGAAGTCGGGTCGTCAATTACTTCAAACTCGATGAACTGGTCGGTAAAATGCCTCTCGGTATCATCCGTCAAATTGATTGCAAATGTTTGGCCGAAAGGGTACATCTCTATGGAGGCTTTAGGGAAGAGGTCTCTCACTTTTCGGAGCACTTCTATCCCTTCATCGCCTATACCGTCAAAAAATGCAATCTTCTTTTTGGCGTAGTCGTAGGCCAGGGCGCCGTTGGCCAGCAAAACCGGAGCGTTAATATAACCGGGGTCATAAAGATGAAATCCCTGGTGAGTTCTGCCCGTGGACACTGTGAAGTAGCCGCCCTCCCTGATAAACCGGGCTATGGCGTCCCTAGTTTCTTTTGAAATCTCGCCCTCATCATTTTTCAGCGTGCCGTCAAAGTCGCTGGCTATAAGTACATTTTTAAATTTTTTAATCGTAACCCCGCCTCCGCTTTTTTTACTTCGCTGTCGTTATAAATTCATTGCTGCCGTTCAGCGCACCGCATTCGGCCCCATGGTGAAGACCATAGTCCCGCCCTCCGCTATCAGTGAGTGGGCAAAGGAGGGGCTTTCAACCGCTTGTCCGTTGACGGTAAGGTTTTGAACATAGATGTTTTCGGGGGACTGGTTTTTTGCAATCACTGTAAGAGTTTTGCCGTTGCCCAGATTAACTTCCGCCCTTTCAATATTGGGGGAGCCGTGCCAGTAAAGGTCGGTACCCGCTACGGGGTAAAAGCCCAGGGCGGAAAACACATACCAGGCGCTTAAAGTGCCCCCGTCATCGTTGCCGTCTAAACCGTCAACATCCGTACTGTGCCGCTCGGCCAAGGCCCAGCGAACCCATTTTTGAGTCAAATCCGGCCGACCCGCCTCGTTAAAGAGGTAGGGGGCGTGAATATCATGCTGGTTGCCCTGCCAGTATCCGGCGCCCGGGTCTATTGCCGCCCTGTTTTTACTGGCATCGAGCATAAAACGGTCAAGTTCTCTTACAAAATATTTCTTTCCGAAAAGGTCAATAAGTCCTTGAGGGTCATGGGGGACAGACCAGCGCCACTGACGGGGACTGCCCTCGCAGTAAGCATCGGACACTTTTACAGGCAGTATCTCATCATAGTAACTTGTAATCCCGGGCATCAGCAGTTTTTGCCAACTGCCGTCGGCAAAACGAGCCTGAAAATACTTTGTCACCGGATTCCATAGATTTTTATAGTTTTGGGATTTTGCGGCAAAGTACTCCGCATCCTCATTTTTGCCCAAGGCCTCCGCCATCAGCGCAATGCTGCCGTCCGCCCAGGCATACTCCAGTGTACGGCTGACGGAGTCCTTATCGGATTTTGCCAGACAATAACCGTAGGTGTTGTATTCGTCAACACGGGGGCGGTTGTCGGCTCCCGGCACTGTCTGCATTGAGGTCTTCTTCATATAGCCGAAAGCCTCTTCAGCCTCAAAATCTCTGATGCCTTTCAGGTAACTTTCGGTAACAACCATATCCGCCGGCGACCCGAACATTGAACCGGTGTAGCCTCCGCCGGAGGGCCAGCGGGGCAGGGTGCCGCCTACCCGAGCCATGCGTACAAGGCTTTTAAGGCAATCGCGCTGAATGTCCGGCGCAATGAGGTTATAAAGGGGATGGGCGGTGCGGAAAGTATCCCAGAGGGACATGTCCGTGCGGTAGGTGAAGTCCTCCGCAATGCCCACCTGCTTTTTGAACCCCAGGTACTCACCGTTGACATCGGTAAAATCCGTGGGCATTATCATTGTGTGGTAAAGGGCGGTATAGAATATAGTTTTAATATCGTCATCGGGAGTTTGGAATTTAATTTTTGAAAGAGCCGTTTCCCAGGTGCTTTTAGCGGCATTCCTCACTGCATTAAAATCCGGCAAACCGGCTTCGGCATCAAGGTTTTGTCTGGCGTTTTCAAGGCTTACAAAGCTGATGCCGATTTTAATTTCCACCGCCCGGCCTTTGATGTTGCCGAAGTTTATATCCGCACCCGCATCTTTGCCGCTCCCGGCGGAAACGGTTGCCCCCTCAATCCTTTCCCCGTCGTTCCATACGGCGAAGGACTCAAAGGGCGTATCAAAACGGGCCGCAAAATAGCCCTTCAGCCCGCCGTAGCGGCCGGTGAAAGCGGTGAATACCCGCCCCTCTCCGGTGACTTCCCTTGCTTCGGGGTTTATTGTTACCTTGCCTTCTTCCGCCCTGCCGTCCCGCAAAAAGCTGGTGGCGTCAATAAAAATATGGGCGTCTTTTCCCGACCCGAAAGTGTAGCGGTGCACTCCCGTATGGGTTGCCGCCGTCATTTCCGCCATGCAGTCAATTCCCGGCAGATAGACGGCATAATAGCCGGGGGAGGCTGTCTCTTTTTCATGGGAAAAAATAATGGGGTTGCTGAGCCTTTTTGCCGGGTCGGTATCGCCGACGGCGGGCGCCACTCTGAAATGCCCCATATCCGTAGCCCCCGTACCGCTGAGGCGGGTATGGCTGAAGCCCCAAAGGTAGTTGTGCCCGTAGTAATAACCGGCCGTGCCGCAGGTAAAGGGGTTTATCCCTCCGGGGAAGGTGGTATCCGGGCTGAGGCGCACCATGCCGAAGGGCGTTGTGGCGCCGGGGAAGAGCATACCGCTCACCCAAGGGTATCCCCCCGTTCCGATGAAGGGGTCAACCCATTGCCCGTATTCCCCCTCGTCGGCTTCGGGCATTTGAACATTCCGGGGGAGCCCTACCTGAAACAGGGCGGTAAAAAATATGACCATGGTTAACACTGTGCTGACAATGCGGCGCAAAAGAATGCCGAGCATGATTTTTCCTCCTTTAACGATGTATAAGGCGGATTGTTTATTTCAATGCCTATTTTAGCATACATACAACTAAAAGGATATTTATT
>DCTF01000158.1:9878-10143 GCA_002329225.1 Ruminococcaceae bacterium UBA1447 | reverse complement strand
GGCGGATGCCGACGTGGACGGCGCTCATATCCGCACCTTGCTTTTGACATTTTTCTTCCGTTATATGAGACCCCTTATTGAAAACAACCATATCTATATAGCCCAACCGCCGCTGTACAAAATAAGTAAAGGCAAAAGGCACGATTACGCTTTTTCGGATGAGGAGCGGGATGCCGTTATTGAAGAAATGGGCGGGAATTGCGATGTTCAGCGCTATAAGGGCTTGGGTGAAATGGATGCTGAGCAGCTGTGGGAGACCACCATG
>DCTF01000158.1:0-9850 GCA_002329225.1 Ruminococcaceae bacterium UBA1447 | reverse complement strand
CTTTACAATTCTCATGGGAGATAAGGTTGAGCCCCGCAGAGAATTTATTGAAAAGAACGCCAAATATGTTCAAAATCTGGACGTTTAATCCGGTGTGGAATCAAATTGCCGGATTTTAAGGCGGAAAGGGTATTTGTAGATGAGTTTTGACAATATTGATGCTGCAGACCAGAAAATGATTGATGTAGACATAAGCCGGGAAATGCGCAAATCTTTCCTGGACTACTCCATGTCCGTTATAGTGTCCCGAGCCCTGCCTGACGTGAGGGACGGGCTTAAACCCGTTCACCGCAGGATACTTTACACAATGCATGAGAATAATCTTACTCCGGACAAGGCTTACCGCAAATGTGCCGATACAGTCGGTTCGGTGTTGGGGCGATATCATCCCCACGGCGATGCCTCCGTTTATGATGCCATGGTGCGCCTTGCCCAGGATTTTTCAATGCGCTACATGCTTGTGGACGGCCACGGTAACTTCGGTTCCGTGGACGGTGACCCGCCCGCCGCCTACCGTTACACTGAATCCCGTATGAGCAAATTATCCCTTGAAATGCTCACGGATATTGAAAAAGAAACTGTCGATTTCACATCCAACTATGATGACCGTCTACAGGAACCCATTGTGCTGCCTTCCAGGTTTCCCAACCTTTTGGTCAACGGCTCTACGGGAATAGCGGTGGGTATGGCCACAAATATTCCTCCCCATAATATGCGGGAAGTAATAGGCGGTATGTGTTGCCTTATAGATAATCCAGATGCCGGGCTGGAAGATTTGATGGAACATATTAAAGGCCCCGACTTCCCCACTGCCGGAATTATAATGGGTCGTGCCGGGATTCGCGCCGCTTACGGCACCGGCAGAGGCAGGGTAGTAGTGCGTGCCAGGGCGGAGATTGTCGAAACCAAGAACGGCCGCTGGGCCATAACGGTGACGAAACTTCCCTATATGGTCAACAAGTCCCGTCTTATTGAAAGTATCGCAAACCTGGTGAAGGACAAACGTATAGAAGGTATTTCCGATGTCAACGACTATTCATCCCGGGAGGGAATGAACATTGTCATTGACCTTAAAAGGGATGCAAATCCTCAAGTGGTTTTAAATCAACTTTATTCTTACAGCCAAATGCAAACCACTTTCGGAGTTATTATGCTTGCCCTCGTTGACGGGGAGCCGAAGGTGCTTACCCTTAAAGAGGCTTTGAGTGAATATATTAAGTTTCAGGTTGAAGTTATTACACGCCGCACACAGTTCGATTTGCGCAAGGCTCAGGAGAGGGCGCACATTCTGGAAGGCCTGCTTATTGCTCTGGATTTTATAGATGAAGTAATTGCTATTTTACGGGCATCAAAAAGCATACCCGAAGGTAAAGAAGCTCTTATGGAGCGCTTCGGCTTGGACGATATTCAGGCCACCGCAATTGTGCAAATGCGTCTTGGACAACTTACCGGCTTGGAGCGCATCAAAATAGAGGAAGAAATGGCTGCCCTCAAAAAGAAAATCGCCGAGTTTTTGGAAATTCTGGGCGATGAAAACAGGGTCTTGGCTATAATTAAAGAAGAGGCTTTGACTGTCAGCGAGAAGTTCGGGGATGAGCGTCGCACCGAAATACTTAATGTGAGCGGCGAGGTTGATATAGAAGACCTTATACCCGAAGAACTGAGCGTTATTACTATGACCGATTTGGGTTATATAAAGCGTCTGCCTGTAGATACCTACCGCAGCCAAAACAGGGGCGGCAGGGGGGTTAAAGGGCATGCTCACAGGGAAGAGGACGTGGTTCAGACCATGTTCACCTGCTCCACCCATGACTATGTTATGTTTTTCACAACAAAAGGCAGGGCATACCGCCTTAAAGCCTATGAGATTCCCGAAGGTTCCCGTACCGGCAAGGGTATGAATGTAGTAAATCTTTTGCCCGTTGACAGCGAAGAAAAAATTTCCGCCATGATAAGGCTTCCTCAGATTGAGGAAGGCTCTTTCCTTTGCATGGTTACCCGAAACGGCATAATTAAACGTACCGCTTTGGATGCCTATAAAAACATCAGGAGAAGCGGAGTTATCGCCATCAACCTTGATGAGGATGACGAGCTCGCTTGGGTACGCTTAACCGATGGGGATGATGACCTGCTGATAGCTACACATAAAGGTATGTGTATCCGCTTTAATGAAAACGATGCCCGTCCAATAGGGCGTACCGCCCGGGGTGTTAAAGCCATAACCCTGCGCAAGGGTGATTATGTTGTGGGCATGGCTGTTCTGCGCGGGGGAGCCACCGTTCTTACGGTCAGTGAGACGGGCTTCGGCCGCCGCAGTGAAAACAGCGACTTCCGTTTGCAGTCCAGGGGTGGCAAGGGAGTTACAAATTACAAAGTGGCTGCTTACGGAGATGTTGCGGCAACCATAGTTGTAGAAGACGATGACGATTTGATACTTATTTCCTCTGACGGCATAATAATTCGCATACCCGTTGAGGGTATAAGCGTATTCTCAAGACCGTCTAAGGGTGTTCGCCTGATGAGAGTAACCTCCGGTGAACGGTTGGTAACGGTCACAACGGCTCAGGAAGAGGACGATGAGGATAATGATGAGGATTACGACTTAACTGAGAACGATAACTTCGATGACAGCGAGAATTCAACAGAAGAGGAAGAACAGGATTAGTTTTTCGCAAACTTTTTAATTAAGTAACTTTAGGGGGCAGAGGTATGAACATCGCACTTATAGCTCACGACTCAAAAAAAGAATTAATGGCCCAATTTTGCATTGCCTACTGCGGTATCCTCAGCCGTCACTCGCTTTGTGCAACGGGGTCTACGGGCAAATTTGTCAGCGAAGCCACCGGGCTTCGAATCCAGAGCTTTTTCAGCGGGTCACAGGGTGGGGAAGAACAGATAGCCGCACGTATCGGATATAACGAAATTGACGTGTTGCTGATGTTCCGTGACCCTGATATGACTAAGCCTATTGACCCGAATGAGGCAAATCTGCTGAGGCTTTGTGACGTGTATAATGTCCCCGTTGCAACAAATATCGCCACTGCTGAGGCGATTATCCACAGCCTTAGCCGGGGCGACTTGGATTGGCGGGAGATTGTAAACNNAGATAAGGGGTATTATCAATGCTTACCAGAGCGGTTAAGGGCACTAAGGATGTTTTGCCCAATCAGTCCTATATATTTCAGTATATCGAGTCCGCCATGCTTAAAATCGCGGGCAAGTTCGGCTATAAAGAAATACGCACCCCGGTGTTTGAGCATACCGAACTGTTCACACGAGGGGTTGGGGATACCACGGATGTGGTGCAGAAAGAAATGTACACTTTCCCCGACAAAGGCGGACGCAGTATCACTCTTCGCCCCGAGGGTACGGCAGGTGCGGTACGGGCTTTTATTGAGCACGGGCTGTTTAACGAAGCTATGCCTCAAAAAATATGTTATCTGACATCCTGCTACCGTTACGAAAAACCTCAGGCAGGCCGCTTGCGGGAGTTTCACCAGTTCGGAGTGGAGTGTCTGGGCAGCGCGGAGCCCGCAGCGGATGCGGAAGTGATTTCCCTTGCCGATGAAATTTTTAATTTTTTAGGTGTGAAAAATCTGAGGCTTGAACTCAACACCATCGGTTGTCCGGTTTGCAGGCCCGACTATCACGAGGCTCTGAGAAAGTATTTTGAGAAAAACCGGGAAGAACTGTGCCCCACTTGTCTGGACAGGCTTAGCCGCAATCCTATGCGCATTTTAGACTGTAAAAGCTCTATATGTTCAAAAATTGCTGCGAATGCCCCCGTAATGTTGGAACATATCTGCCCGGAATGTTCCGCCCACTTTGAGAGTGTTAAAGAGTATTTGGGCGTTATGGGTATAGACTTCACATTAAATCCGAGAATTGTCAGAGGGCTTGACTACTATACAAGAACCGTATTCGAATTCATCTCTTCCGAAATAGGGGCTCAGGGCACCGTTTGCGGAGGAGGCCGCTATGACGGCTTGGTAGAAACGCTGGGCGGGCCCGCAGTCCCTTCTCTCGGCTTCGGTCTTGGAATTGAACGTCTGCTCCTGCTTATGGAAAAACAGCAGACCCCCCTGCCGGAGGATGAAAACTGTGAAATCTTTTTGGTTACAATAGGCAAGTCGGCTCAGCTTAAAGCCGCTAACCTTGCAAGGGCTCTCAGGGAGGAGGGAATAAGCGCTCAAGTCGATTTGGTCGGCAGGAGCGTGAAAGCGCAGATGAAATACGCCGATAAGATTTGTGCTGCCCATACCCTTGTTTTGGGTGATGATGAACTTGCAAAAGGTGAGGCTGTATTACGGGATATGGAAAACGGAAATACAATTATCGTAAGTCTTTCAAACTTTACCGAAGATATTACGAAAGCAATAATGGAAAGAGCGGAAGAGAACTTGAGGAAAGTTTTTGAGCAAACTTAAAATGACGGGCATGTATGCCCGAAAACGGGCGGCGTTGAGCCGTCCGCAATTTATCTGTAAGGGATGGAAAAAACTATGGATCTTATGGCAGGGGTAAAGCGAACCCATTACTGCGGCGAGCTTCGCCCGGAACATATCGGTAAAACTGTTACCGTAGCGGGTTGGGTTCAACGCCGTCGGGATTTGGGCGGTTTAATCTTTATTGATCTGCGTGACCGGGAGGGAATTCTCCAATTGGCCTTTGATGAGGCTACCCCGACGGAAGTTTTTGATAAAGCTTCTCATGCACGAAATGAGTTTGTGCTGATGGCTACAGGAAATATTCGGGAACGGTCCTCGAAGAACACGGAAATTCCAACGGGTGAGATAGAACTCGAAGTAAAAGAACTGAAAGTTCTGGCGAAAAGCGAAACCCCGCCTTTTGAAATAGTAGAAAACAGTCAGACTTCGGAACTCGCTCGTCTGAAACACCGTTATCTGGATTTACGCCGTCCGGATTTACAAAAGAATATAATTATGCGCCATAAGATCAACAAAATAACCAGGGACTATTTTGATGAAAACGGCTTTATTGAAATTGAAACCCCCATTCTTATCCGTTCAACTCCTGAGGGAGCCCGGGATTTTCTTGTGCCCAGCCGTGTGCATAAGGGCAGTTTCTATGCTCTTCCCCAATCACCTCAACTTTATAAACAGCTTTCCATGGTGGCGGGCTTTGACCGTTATATGCAAATCGCCCGCTGTTTCCGTGATGAGGACCTGAGAGCGGACCGCCAACCGGAGTTTACTCAAATAGACTTGGAAATGTCTTTTGTGGATATTGATGATGTGCTGAATATGGTGGAAGGCTATGTTGCTCGAGTGTTCAGCGAGGCGATAGGTGTTGAAGTTTCTTTGCCTATCCCCCGCTTGACTTATGCTCAGGTCATGGAGCGTTTCGGTACGGATAAACCGGATATGCGCTACGGTATGGAGCTGTTTAATTTAAGCGATATAGTAAAAAACTGCGGTTTCGGAGTGTTCTCAGGGCCGGTTGCCGAGGGCGGCAGTGTAAGGGGTATTAACGCTAAAAATGCCCTGTCAATCCTGACCCGCAAAGAGATAGACAAGCTCACTGAATTTGTCAAAGGCATAGGCGCAAAAGGTTTGGCTTGGATAAGGCTTAATGAAGACGGCAGCTGCACGTCTTCATTTGCCAAGTTTATGACTCGGGAAGAAATGGACGGGATTATAAATGCCGCCGGTGCCGGGCCCGGGGACGTGGTTTTGATTATTGGCGACAGCGACGACTCTCTTGTGCTTTCCGTCTTGGGCGCTTTACGTGCTACAGTTGCCCGCCGGATTGATATTGTTCCCAAGGACAGCTTCAGCTTTTTATGGGTCGTGGAGTTCCCGTTTTTTGAATGGGACAGAGATGAGAATAAGTTTGTCGCCATGCATCATCCGTTTACATCCCCTATGGACGACTGCCTGGAGTATCTTGAAACGGACAAGGCAAAAGTACGGGCAAAGGCCTATGATTTGGTTCTCAACGGCATTGAATTGAGCAGCGGTTCTATCAGGATTACCGACCCGGAATTGCAGAAACGGATTTTCACTCTCTTAGGACTCAGTGAAGAGGAAGCAAGGGCAAAATTCGGTTATCTTATTGAGGCCTTTCGCTACGGGGCGCCGCCCCACGGCGGTATGGGTATAGGGCTTGACCGCTTGATTATGCAAATGCTCGGTTGCGAAAGCCTGCGTGATGTGGTGGCTTACCCCAAAGTCCAGAACGCTTCGGAACCGATGACGGAATGCCCCGGCGCTGTGGATGAGGCCCAGCTGACGGATTTGGGGCTGCGTTTGGTTTGAGCCTCTTTTAAAATCAGATTTGTATATTTTACGATGATTTTAGACGGCGGACAGAACAAAATTAGTGTTTATGACTAATTAAATGTAAATAACGGTTGCACCCTGAGGCAAAAATGTATATAATTGCTTATATTCAGAGGTAGTAATGTATAAACCGTGGCGGATAGTGCCTTATATTCCGTTTCAACAAGTTTGGAGGGAAATCGTTTGTTCAAGTATTTCGTGAAGAAAGCCCTCGTTTCAGTGTTAACGTTGTGGATTGTCGCCACGGCGACTTTTGCACTGATGCATATGGTGCCCGGCGGTCCTTTTTTGGCTGAGAAGACACCTTCTGCAGCGACGTTGGCTGCTCTTAAAGAAAAATATGGTCTCGACCAACCGATTCACATACAATACAAAAACTATTTTGTCAAACTCTTCCGCGGGGATATGGGCCCCTCCCTTAAGCAGCGCGGCCGTGAAGTAAACGATATCATCTCCACCGGTTTCAAGGTTTCGGCCAGGGTGGGAGGTTTGGCAGTTCTTTTAGCTATATGCGTAGGTGTTCCGTTGGGGTCTCTTGCCGCGTTTAATCGCGGTAAGTGGCTGGACAGTGTTATTCTGATTTTCTCTACAACGGGCATAGCTGTGCCCAGCTTTGTCACCGCTACGGTACTGATGATGATATTCAGCGTTAAGTTTAATTTGTTGCCCACATACGGCCTGACTTCCTGGAAACACTATATAATGCCCGTAATGAGTCTTGCCTTTTATCCTTCCTCCTATATTTCCCGCCTTACCCGTTCAAGTATGTTGGAGGTGATGGGGCAGGATTATATAAGAACCGCCCGAGCCAAGGGCCTGCCAAAGAGCAGGGTGATTTTCAAACATGCCCTTCGTAATGCTTTACTGCCGGTTATTACCTACCTTGGTCCTCTTCTTGCCTACACTCTTACAGGCAGTTTTGTGGTAGAAAAAATATTTACGGTGCCCGGGCTCGGCAACCACTTTATAAGTTCTATCATAAATCGGGACTACACAATGATAATGGGAACAACTATTTTTTTGGCTACGCTGATAATCGTGATGAATCTGATTGTGGATATAGTTTACAAAATAGTTGACCCGAGAATAGATCTTAAGTAGGAAGGAGCAATCGGATAATATGAGCAATCGTCGAAACTTACTCTCTTTTCAGCTTGATGTCTCCGATTTTCTTCCTGCGGACCGGAGCGAAAAGGAAAGCCTTGTTCTCATGAGGAAAAGTGTGGGCTTTTGGCGCGACGGTATAAACAGGCTTAGGAAAAACAAAGTCGCTATGGTGAGTTTTTTCATAATTATTCTCACACTTGTTTTCGCTTTTATCGGCCCCGCAGTTTATCCCTATTCATACGAGCAGCAAATCCGAGGGAATGAAAACTTGGCACCCATGAAGTATTCCGAAATGGAAATGGAAAAAAAAGCAGCCGGTGAATTCGTGTTTCCCCACTTTTTGGGAACCGACAATCTGGGCAGAGATACGACCGTCAGAATTATGATGGGGAGCAGAATTTCACTTTTGGTAGGAATTATTGCAAGCTTTCTTGTTTTGCTTATCGGTTCGGTTTACGGTTCCGTTTCCGGATATATCGGGGGCAAAACTGATATGATAATGATGCAGATTGTAGATGTTATCTATGCTATTCCGGATATACTAATCATTATCATCCTGATGGTTTCTCTCAAATATCCTCTGCAGAACATTGCCAATGAAGTGCCCGGGTTTGAGTGGATTAACACTATCGGTGTGGGTTTGATTTGCATTTTCATCGTCTTTTCTCTGCTTTACTGGGTAGGTATGGCCCGCATTGTCAGGAGCCAGATATTGTCTCTCAAGGAGCAGGAATATATTACGGCTGCAAGGGCACTGGGTGCGGGCGATGCAAGAATTATCGGCAAACATCTGTTGACCAACAGTATCGGTACACTGATTGTTACAACTACTCTGCAGATTCCCTCCGCAATTTTTACAGAAAGCTTTTTGAGCTTTATCGGTATCGGAGTTTCCGCTCCCATGCCGAGTTTGGGATCCATGGCCTCCGCCGCTATCGGCGGCATATCCACCTACCCCTACAGGTTGTTGGCTCCTGCGGTTATGATAAGCATAATAATTCTTACGTTTAATTTGTTCGGGGACGGTCTCAGGGATGCCTTCGACCCGAAACTTAAAAACTGAGGCTGATCAAATGAGTAAAGAAGTATTATTGGATATTCAGCAGGTTCATCTTTCATTCTTTACCGTTGCGGGTGAGGTGAAAGCGCTCAATGATGTTTCCCTTACAATGAACAAGGGGGATGTCTTGGGTATTGTGGGCGAGTCCGGTAGCGGAAAGAGTGTTACCGCATATTCCGTCATGGGGCTTACCGCTCATCCGGGTAAACTTGTCAGTGGAAGAATAGTCTTCGATTCTCAGGAGATAAGCAGTTTGCCTGAAAAAGAAATGAGAAAACTCCGGGGCAATGAGGTCAGCATGATATTTCAGGACCCTATGACCAGTTTGAACCCGGTTTATACGATAGGCAACCAAATTTGTGAAGCCATTTTATTTCATACCGATAAAAAGAAATCGGAGGCAAAGGAACGTGCCTTGGAACTTCTTGAGTTGGTTGGAATAAATGAACCGCAAAAAAGGTTCAAGCAGTATCCCCACGAACTTTCCGGCGGAATGCGTCAGCGGGTTATGATTGCTATGGCCTTGGCATGTGAGCCCAAGCTTTTGATAGCTGACGAACCCACAACCGCTCTGGACGTAACAATTCAGGCACAGATTCTGGAGCTGATGATGGAACTCAAAGAAAAGATAGGTATGTCCATCATAATGATTACCCATGACTTGGGGATAGTTGCCGATATGTGCGATAAAATTGCCGTAATGTACGCCGGAAAAGTGGTAGAGTTCGGCAGTGTGGACGAAATATTTTACAATTCCGAACATGAGTATACCAAAGGCTTACTCAACAGTATCCCAAAACTTTACCAGAAGGAGCGTACCAAACTGGTGGCTATTGAGGGCACTCCGGTGGATATGCTTAACGTGCCGAAAGGCTGTCCTTTTGCTCCCCGCTGCCCAAAAACAATGAAAATCTGCCTGCGGGAAAAGCCGCCTTATACGGATATTTCCCCCACACACTACAGCGCCTGTTGGNNAGTTTGAACAAGGCGGTGGAAATAATGAGTAAAAGACTTGTGGAAGTCCAAAACTTAAAAAAGTATTTCTGCGCCGGAGGCAATCCCTTTTCGCCTAAATATGTCAAGGCGGTGGATGACATCAGTCTATATATTGACCGGGGAGAAACCCTGGGTCTTGTCGGAGAGAGCGGTTGCGGCAAAACCACAATCGGTCGTACAATTCTAAGGCTCTATGAGCCGACCGAGGGTAAAATAATTTATGACGGCGAAGATATTACAAAGGTAAAAATGTTTCCTTACAGGCGTAAAATGCAAATCGTTTTTCAGGATCCCTACGCCAGCCTGGATCCTAGAATGACCGTTGGAGATATTGTGGGAGAAGCTATTGATATCCATAAATTAGCCGCCTCCAAACAGGAGCGAA
>DCTF01000147.1 GCA_002329225.1 Ruminococcaceae bacterium UBA1447 | reverse complement strand
GCTTTGTTCAGTAAACATTATATAGGTGACCGCTATCTGCCCGATAAGGCCATTGACCTGGTGGACGAGGCGGCCTCCCGTGTACGAATGAAAGAGCATACCGCTCCCCCCGATTTGAAAGAATTGGAAAACGAGCTTAAAAATATTAGTGAAGAAAAGGCGGCGGCGGTAAAGGCTCAGGAGTTTGAGCGCGCCGCAAAACTGCGGGATGAAGAAAAAAGGCTTACCTCGGAACTTGAAGAGGCTAAAAAAAGCTGGGAAGAAAAAAGCTTGCGCTCTTCCGGTGAGGTAGGGGAGGAAGAAATAGCGCAGATAGTGTCATCCTGGACGGGTATTCCCGTGGTTCAGCTCACTCAGGAAGAAAGCGAGCGCCTGCTTCATATGGAAGAAGAGCTTCACCGCAGGATTGTCGGGCAGGATGAAGCGGTTTCCGCAGTGGCAAAGGCCATTCGCAGGGGCAGGGTGGGGCTAAAAGACCCGAAACGTCCCACGGGTTCCTTTATCTTCCTCGGCCCCACGGGCGTGGGTAAAACCGAGCTTTCCAAAACCCTTGCAGAAGCCATGTTCGGCGACGAGGATGCCGTGATACGCCTTGATATGTCCGAGTATATGGAAAAGCACACGGTCTCTCGTCTTGTGGGTTCGCCTCCGGGCTATGTGGGCTATGACGAGGGCGGCCAGCTGACGGAAAAGGTCAGACGCAAGCCGTACAGCGTCATCCTGTTCGACGAGATCGAGAAAGCACACGAGGACGTGTTCAACATCATGCTCCAGATCATGGACGACGGCNNTATGTGGGCTATGACGAGGGCGGTCAGCTTACTGAAAAAGTGCGCCGCAGACCCTATTCCGTCCTGCTTTTTGACGAGATTGAAAAGGCTCACCCCGACGTATTCAATATGCTCCTGCAAATTCTGGAAGACGGGATTCTCACCGATGCTCAGGGCAGAAGAGTTGACTTTAAAAACTGCATTATAATAATGACCTCAAACGTCGGGGCAAAGCTTATCTCCAAACAGGTGGGGACCCTCGGCTTTACCGGCGATGAACAGGGGGCTATGAGTCAGGAGAAAATACGGGATTCCGTCATGGGCGAACTTAAAAAAGCCTTCCGCCCCGAGTTCCTCAACCGGGTAGACGACATAATCGTATTCCATCAGCTTAAAATGGAAGACATTAAAGAAATTGCCCGCCGTTTGCTTGCAAATCTCTCAAAAAGAGTGGCGGAAATGGACATAAAAATTGGTTTTGACGATACCGTAGTGGAAAAAATCGCCGATGCCGGCTTTGACCCGGTTTACGGGGCAAGACCTTTACGTCGAGCCATTCAGTCGCAAATTGAGGACAGGCTTTCCGAAGAGATTTTGGAAGGCAAGCTAATCGCCGGAAACCGCTATAAATGTGAGTTTTCGAAGGGAGAACCTGTTTTTCTTCAGGTGGAAGACTAAAAATATACCGTTAATTTTTTGCCCTGTAAAGTTTTAACACTTTACAGGGTTTTTCTGTGTCGTGTCCGTAATTTACAGCTAAAATGTAAAAAAGAAAGCTGTTTGTCTCAAAAGAGCAACATATCTCAACCGAGGTGAGCGCTTTTATTTTTTCGGCTTCAAATCTTCATAGCCGAGGACTTCACAGCCCCGCTTTTCAATCAGTTCTTTTGTTGCTTGCGCACCCTTTGTCGGGCCGCCGCTTGCGGAACAGAAGATAATTTCAACTTTTTTACCTGCCGGTAAGAGTTCCGCTGCGGCGTTAAACGGCGGGGCGGGGAAGCCTGCCCAAACGGGAGCCGCCAGAATAATTTTCTCATAGCTGTCCAGATCCGCTTTCGGCTTTTCAATTGCGGTTGCAACTTGCTTCATTGCCTGCCTTGCCCCGCGCAGGTAGGCGGTAAAAAGAGAGTACCGCTTTAGCGGAACAATTTCCCACAAATCTGCGCCTTCTTTTTCTGCCCGTTCTTTTGCGAGTTTAGCGGTTTTGCCGCTGAAAGAGTAGTATGCTATAAGTGTTTTCATAATATAATTTCCTCCTTTTACAATCAATCAAAAGCAGTCAGCGGGATTTTTCTTATCCTGATGCGGGATAGAATGGAGTAATCTTTTTCGTCATGTCCGGCGCAGTAGGCGAGTAAAACGCTGTCGCCGTGAAAATGTATGGCGGTATAGCAATAGCCCGAACCGTCGTCATCTTCCAGAACAACGGGTTCATCCCAAGTGCCGCCGTTGTCACGGCTTAGGCTGTAAAGAAAGCGCTTGCGGGGGAAGCCTTTAATGTCCGTTTTGTATGTGGGGTATTCCGGTATGGGGTTCCAGACCGCCAACAGCTTTTCCGTGCCCGGGATTCGCTTAATCGAAAGCGGGGAGCAGGGGGAAACAAAGTAGGAGGGTTCAGGATTGCTCCAGCTAAGGCCGCCGTCACGGGAAAAATATTCGTACTGTCTGCCCATATCTGTTCTGCTCCAACACCAAATAAAGCCCGGTGCGAGTTCCAAAATCCCCGGTTCCTGCAGGCCCGTGCGGGTGTGCGGGGAGTTTAGCGATACATTGCAGTCGTTTTCATACCAACTTTCTCCGTCGTCGTCGGAGATATAAAAATAATTCACCGCAAAGGGGAAGCATGGGGCGCCCGGCTGTATCCGAACCGCATGGTGAGCGCTGGGGAAAATGATTCTCCCGTTTTCGAGCATAATAACCCTGTCGTTGTTGACAACATTAAAGCCAAGTCTTTCAATGCAGTATTCGGCGTCACTCCAGGTTACGCCCTCGTCTTTTGAACGCCGAATTACAAGCCTTGTATCCTCAAAACCGAACTTCACAAGGTAAAACAGGCCGATGTCCCCATTATTTAAGCGCAGCAGGGAAACGCTCATTATGTTTTTNNGGCTTTGTGTTCCTCGGCGGTGAACATAATTTGAGGTTCACTCCAGCTTTCCCCGTCGTCGGCGGAGTAAATAACCGCAATGTCGGCAACGGAATCATCTCTGAAGCCCTCACCGCCGTAGCGGCTGTAGGCAAAGAGCAGACGCCCGTCATTCAGAGTAATAAAGGCCCCCTCACTGTTTCGCTTGTTGTCTTCACTCGGGGGCAGGTCGTGTACAATTCTGCCGGTTTTACTCATGATGTTGGCCTCCTTATATTTTAGACAATTAAATTGATGTAAAGCAAAAACACTTTACAACTAAAATGTGGATTGAATTACCACAATCAGAACCCGAAAGAAGCTGATAACGGCATCGATAAGGCTTTCTGCCTCCGGAAGGGGAACCGGCGACGTTTTTGTCATTACATACTCATCGTCAACCTTTTCCGAAGTATCCGTCCGGTAAGTGTTAAGCTTTAATTTGCCTTGCGTAAACTCCAGAACGGTGTAAGAAGGCACCCTCAGCTGATGGCAGGTTGCCGCATACCAAGGCGTATTTTCCGGCTCGGGGCTGTACTTGCTGCCGGAAGCGGAGTTGGCGGAAAGGTAAACGGTGCCTTTCCCGTCAGCGGTCATTTTATTGTCCCTCATAGGATAACTGCGGCAATACACGTGGTCATGGCCGCTCAAAACCAGGTCAACATTAAATTTGTCGAATATGGCGTAATAACCCCGCCAAAGGTTGGCCGGTCCGTCATCCCCCTGGTAGCTTCCGTAAATGCTGTGGTGCATCATAACAATCCGCCACAATGCGTCGGGGTTGGCCTCCGCCGCTTCTTTCAAAAGGGTTTCCTGACTGCCGGGAATAGGGAAATTGGAGTCGAGCACTACAAACAAAGCCTGACCGCGCCTGAACCAATAACCGTTGCCGCCGGGGGCGAGCAGAGGACTGCCTTTAAACACATTCGGGTTGTTAAAGTGGTCCGAATACAGGGGGAAATAAAAGTCGTGGTTGCCCATGGCCGTGGCAAAGGGCAGACTGCGCAGGGTTTTAGGTGCAAGGAGCAGATTATATTGGGCCTTTCTTGTGCCGGTGTTCACCAAGTCTCCGCCGCAGAGTAAAAAGCCCGTGTCGGGATGAGTTGCCAAGGCGGACTCCAAGGCTGAATTCCATCCGTAGGAGTCCCTGCTTAATACCCTGTCAAGCTTTCCGTCACCTGAACGGCCTATCTGGGGATCGGACATAAAAATAGCCTTGAACTCGGTACCCGTGCCGGTCTTAAAACTTTCAGTTTTTGACCACATCCCCTTAACGGTGTAACTGTAATAATAAACCGTGTTCGGTTTTAGGTTTTCGGCTGTTACCTTGTTAGAGAGCAGACCGATAACGGTAGGCTCGTTTTTCACCGCTATTGTTTTAGCGTCGCTTAAATCGGCCTTACGGCCCAATTTGAACTTGGGGGCAAAGTCTATGGGAGAACTCAGCCATGCAAACCTCATTTCGCTCTCGTCCGTACCCGGCGTCAGGGCAATAACGCTGTTGTTGCCCTTCATATTTTGAAAATTTGCCGCCCACTCTTCTTCGGTTGTGAAGTTGCCGGCAGCCGAGGTTCCGGCGAGAGAGGATAAAAATATCAGAATTGCGAAGAAAACCGACAATGTTCTGACTGTTCGTTTCACAAAAACACCCTTTCCCTTGCTCAATTTTTCGCCGATTCACCTGCGGGAAAGAAAATCGACGGATATCATTCTAATTATATCAATTAGCGGAAATTATTAAAGCCCTTTTTAATTGAAATGCTTCCCTCTCTGTGCTAATATGTGACAGGTGCTTGTGTTACCGCAAAAAAAATATTTTGGAGGATGAAAATGAAGCTTTTAACAAAGTTACCCGTTTGCATACGGAGGTTAGTCGCTTTAATCACATTGCTGACTCTGATTTTCAACATGAGTGAAAACATTTATGCCGTGCGGATGAAAAACTCCGGCATGTTCGACAACACTTATGAAACCGCCCTTCCTCAGACTACTGTTGCCAAATTTGTAAAAGAGCATTTTGACGCTCCTTTGCCGGCAGGTAAAACGGAGAAAAAATGTATCATTCTCGGTTATGACGGCGCCCGTTGTGACTCTGTNNCCTGAAGGACCTGGAAGACAGCGCTGTCAATCATATAGCCGCCCAAGGCGGACTTTATATGTCATACGCCGGAGGTCCCAACAAATGCCTCAACCTTCAGGCTACCAGTACCTGCCCCGGTTGGGCTTCCGTACTCGCCGGCGTGTGGGCAACAAAACACAAGGTAAAAAGTAACGGTCTTCCTTTGTCCGCAAAAACAAGAACCGTTCTTACAAGTTTGGCGGAAAACGGTAAAGCGGACAGTTCCGCATTTTTCTGCAGCTGGAGCGGTCACATTACAGGGGATAATGCCACCTACCGTTTTGAAGCCGCATATACCGCTGAAAACAATATAAATGTCCGTTGGCTTACCTTCTCCGGCGATGATGCCGCACAAGCCGCCTTGTTGCAGGAAGCAGCTTCCCCCGAATGCGCCGATATGATTTTTTGCGTTTATGATAAGCCCGATTACGCCGGTCACGGATTCGGATTTTCAAACGATGTGCCCGAGTATGTAGAGGCAATAATTCTTACAGATAAAGACGCTTTTGAGGTTATAAGTGCTATTGAAAGCAGGGACACATACCAAAGCGAGGACTGGTTAATTATTTTAACCTCCGACCACGGCGGCAAAGGTACCGGCCACGGTTCGCAGGATGTGGAATGCAGAATGACTTTTATAGCGGCGAATAAAGAAATTATTCCTGCCGGCTGATTTTATAAGGTTTAACATAATATTAGTAGAGGNNTCTGCCCTGATTATACGAATGACAAAAGTAGTAAAGAACAAAAATTCCTCCCGCCTGTTTTTGCTTTGCTGGTTTGCTTACAGCATGAGCTATATCGGGCGACTTAATTTTTCCGTCTGCATACCGGCAATAGCTGCGCAGGGCTTTTTAACAAAGGCTTACCTCGGTACTGTGGGGACGGGTTTTTTGGCAAGTTACGGAGCGGGTCAACTGTTAAACGGCCTTTTGGGTGACAGGATTTCACCCAAAATTATGGTGGGAGCAGGACTTTTAGGTGCGGGCATTGCCAATATGCTTATGGGTCTTAATACCGTGCCCGGACTTATGATTATAATCTGGTGCTCCAACGGCTTATTTCAATCCATGCTCTGGTCCCCGATTATAAGGGCTCTTTCCGAATGGCTGCCTAAATCCCGTCAGGCGCGAGCCGGGGCTAATATCTCTACGGCAATACCCGCAGGTACAATAACCACATACGCTCTGTCTTCTTTTATACTGTCCCGCGGTGATTGGCGCCGTGTTTTTATTATCGAAGGCGGACTGCTGATTTTTGCTTCCCTTGTCTGGTTTGCGGGCATTCTTGCTATGAGGAGTTTTATTGCCGGACACGAAGGCTTAAATGATGATGAAGATGATTCCCGTGTTGCGGCGGTTTTGCCGGCGGCCGGGAGTAAGACCTACAGTATGCCGGCGCTCTTGCTCGGCACGGGTTTGGCTTTTGCAGTAGGGGCAATCCTTTTTAACGGTATTCTAAAGGACGGTGTAACCCTTTGGGTTCCCACCTTTTTGTCCGAATTTTTCAAAGTGGAGCCGAAGATTTCCGCCGCCCTTTCCACGATATTGCCGATTGTGGGTCTGACGGGCTCTTACGCCGCCGTATGGATAAACAATAAATATACAAAGAACGAGATGAGCACGGCCGCCGTTTTGTTTTTGGTAAGTATGCTGGCAATCGGAGGATTACTCCTTTTCGGCAGGCTCAATGTAATCCTGTCAACGGTCTTTATTGCAATTTCTCTTGCAAGCATGTTAGGGGTCAATGCCATGCTTTTAACTTTTATACCGCTGCACTTCAGCAGGTTGGGCAAAGTGGCGTCAATTACGGGTTTTCTAAACTCCTGTTCTTATCTTGCCTCCGCCGTGTCCGGCGTCACCATCGGAGCAATAGCCGAAAAAAGCGGCTGGAGAATTACCATTGTTTCATGGCTGATTATTGCGTCGCTGGGTATGATTATCTGCCTTGCAGGTAAAACTTTCTGGGCACGCGGAAGGAGCAAAATTACCGCCGGATGGGGTTACAAAAAGGCCGGGAACGGTGCTTCACCGGCATAGGATTGCGTATGGATTTTTATTTATTTTGAGAAAAGGAAGTGTGTTATTATTTCTGATGTAACTTACCGGGGGCGTACCCCAAAAGAGGACTATGCTCAGTTGATTTCTTTTTTGGATACCGTATTTTTTACTTATGATCCGCCGGAAACAAAACGGGATTTTTTAAATCTTCTGCCAAAGCTCTATAAACCCGAATACGACCCTTGCTATAACAACTTCATTGTTAAAGAGGGGGACGAAATAAAGGGTGCAGTGGGACTGTATTACGATGAACTCATGGCCGGCGGAGTTAAACTGCGTTGCGGCGGAATAGGCAATGTGGCCGTGGCGGAGGACTCCCGTTCAAAAGGCTATATGATTGAATGTATGAATATGGCCATGGAGGATATGAAACTCAGCGGAGCCGATTACGGGCTTTTAGGGGGACAGAGACAGCGCTACGGTTACTTCGGTTTTGAACCGGCCGGGGTAAGCTACAGTTTTAATGTGAACAAATCCAATATACGCCACTGCTTCGGCAAAGATGCAAAGAGCGGGCTGGAGGTAAAAGAGGTAAAACCCGGGGACTCTCGAACCTTGGCTCTCATTGATGAAATCTTGCGTAAAGAACCCTTTTATACCATACATCCGCCGGAGGCGATGTATGACATCCTCTGCTCATGGCGGAGGAAGCCCTATGCGGCTTTTTCAGAGGAGGAGTTCAAAGGCTTCTTTACCCGAAATTATGAAGGGAGAGTTGCCGATTTTAAGGCGGCGAGCGCCGGGGATATTGAAAAAACGGTTTTAGCCGCATTTGAATTTCTTCAAAATGACAACAACCAATTTTCGGTACCGGCCTTTGATACCGCTGCTATTGACCGCTTCACTCAATTTGCCGAAGGTTGGTCGCTGCATCATTCAAAGAGCTATGTTGTCATTAACTTTGAGAACACCGTAAGGGCGCTTCTCAATGTAAGGGCGGCCTCGGGGCCGATAAATGACGGGGAGCTGAGCCTTTATATCCGCGGTTGGGCAGGGGATGAAAAGATAACCCTGCGGGTCAAAAACGGGGAAGCGGAAGTTTCTACTGCAAAAGGCGAGGTGGATTCGGAGCTTAGCCATCATGAGGCAATAAGGTTTTTGTTCTCGCTCAGTTCGTCACACCGCCGTAACATGACTAATCCGGCGGCTCAATGGTTCCCCTTGCCGCTATACAGCTACGATTTTGATACGGCCTGATATAATCTGAAAATATAAATAAAAAGCGGAAGGATGGGTAAAAATGGCAAACGGCGTACACTTTATGGACAAAAATTCAGAGCGCAGCTTTTTTGAAAGGCGTGTGGCAAAAATTATTACTGCGCTCAAAGACGAGTTCTACGTGACCGGCAGTGTGGATTTGGCAGGTTTTCGCTTCAGAGACGGACAGTACGGCTTTGACCGGATTGATGAAGGCGAATGGAGAGATTTCGACAGCGAAAACGAATTTTGGGGTTATTCGGAATGTTATGCCTGGTTCCGTCAAAGTTTCGAAGTTCCCAAAGAGTTTGCCGGCTCTCCCGTTTACTACGAACTTAAACCCGCCCAGAAAGAATGGAGGGGCGGCGGCATTCAGTTTATTGTTTATGCCAACGGTAAGCTCATTCAGGGCGTGGACTCAAATCACCCGGAAGTCCGTCTTTTGGATAAGGCGGTCGGCGGTGAAAAGTTTGACATTTGCATAAACGCTTATACCGACGATTGGGACTATCCGGGCAGGGTGGTTATGAAGGCAAGGCTTAAAACCGTAAACGACCTTGTACGTAAGCTTATCTTTGACTTGGAAACACCTTTAAAAACGGCAAGGCTCTACGGCGTTGACGACCTCCCCAGGGTTGACATAATTAAAGCCCTCAACACTGCGGTTAACATTTTGGATTTATACGCTCCCGATAAAGAGACCTTTGAAAAATCCGCATTGGAAGCCATGGATTTTCTGGATAAGGAAATTTACGGTAAGGGTGATATGGGCGCCCTTGTTTCCTGTATCGGCCATACCCACATTGACGTGGCCTGGCTGTGGAGGCTGCGCCAAACAAGGGATAAAATCGGCCGCAGTTTTGCAACGGTGCTCAAATTAATGGGTGAGTACCCCGAGTACAAGTTTATGTCCCCTCAGGCTCAGCTTTATGACTATTGCAAAGAAAACTATCCGGAAGTATATGAGGGTATCAAACAAAGGGTGAAAGACGGCCGGTGGGAAGTTGAAGGCAGTATGTGGGTGGAGTCGGACACCAACGTTATTTCCGGCGAATCTCTTGTAAGGCAGTTCTTGGTGGGTAAAAGATTTTTTAAAGACGAATTCGGCGTGGACAATAAAATTATGTGGCTGCCGGACGTTTTCGGTTATTCCGCCGCCATTCCTCAGGTTATGAAAAAGGCCGGGATAGATTATTTTATGACCACCAAAATATCCTGGAACGAGTATAACAAGGTGCCCTATGACACCTTTATGTGGAAGGGCATTGACGGCACGGAAGTTCTGGCTCACTTTTCACCCGGCACAGACAACGATGAGCGGCAGAATTTCTGCACCACTTACAACGCCTATCTGAATCCTGAACATGTCTTAGGCGGTTGGAAGCGCTACTCCCAAAAAGATCTCAACAAAAACGTGCTTTGTTCTTTCGGCCACGGTGACGGAGGCGGAGGCCCGACAGTGGATATGCTTGAATACGGCCGCCGTATGGAAAAGGGTATCCCCGGCTGCCCGAAAATCCGTATGGAGTTTGCCCGCGACTTTTTTGAAAACCTCAAAAAAGATGTGGAAGGCAGTTCCGGATTGCCTAAATGGTCAGGGGAGCTTTATCTGGAGTTCCACAGGGGAACTCTTACATCTCAAGCCCGCAACAAACGCTACAACCGCAAGAGCGAAAACATGTACCATGACTTGGAGACACTCGGCGCTATTGCCAAAACAAAGTTCGGCGGGGAATACCCCTCTGCCGATATTTATGAAGCCTGGAAGATAATACTCCTCAACCAATTCCACGATATTATTCCCGGCTCATCCATTAAAGCGGTTTATGACGATTCGGCAATCCAGTATGAGTCTATCCTTAAAAGGGGAGGCGAGTTGCTGAATAAGGCTACCGCCGATATAGCCGCCGGACTTGATCTTAAAGAAGAGTCCTTTGTCGTATTCAACAGTTTGGGCTTCAAGCGCAGTGATTTAGCCTTTGCTCCCGTGCAGGAAGATGATAACTTCAATATTCTGGATAACGGAAAAGCTCTTCCGCAGCAAAAAACCTATGACGGCAGGCTTGTCTTTTTGGCTCAGGATGTTCCCTCAAAGGGTTACAAGGCCTTTACAATAGCGGCGGGTGCCCCCGAGCAATTTGAAAACGCCGTGACCGTGAACGGGAATACCGTAGCCAACGACTTCTTTGAAGCGGAGTTTGATGCCGAGATGAACATTGCCCGCCTTTATCACAAGGCAAGCGGCAGAAATGTGGCGCCCGACGGTAGAGTTCTCAACAAACTTATCGCCTTTGAAGACAGACCCTATAATCACGAAGCCTGGAATGTGGATGTCTATTTTGAAGAGAAGGCAATGGAGATAAAAGACGTCAGCTTTGCCGGACTTGTTGAAAACGGCCCGGTGCGTGCGGTCTGGAAAGTGGAACGGAAATTTATGTCGTCAACTATTGAACAGTATTTTATCTTCTACAAAACCATTGACCGCATTGATGTGGAATATGTTGTGGACTGGAAAGAGAAAAATATAATCCTCAAAGCCGATTACCCCGTGGATGTAAACGCCGTTAAAGCCACCTTTGATATTCAGTTCGGGAATATTGAGCGTACGACCCACAATAACACCCTTTGGGACTTTGCACAGTTTGAAGTATGCGGCCATAAATGGGCGGATATCAGCGATAACAGCTTCGGCCTTTCAATCCTTAACGACTGCAAATACGGCTGGACCGTAAAAGAAGGACGTATAATGCCCTCGCTGCTGCGCTGCGCTACCAGCCCGAACCACGCTCAGGACAGGGAAGTACATCGGTTCACTTATTCCATCTACCCGCACAGCGGCACGGTTTCTTCTTCCAATGTTGTAAAACAGGGCTACAGCCTGAACTTCCCTCTCTATGTTGCCGCTGCCGCCCCCGGCACAGGCAGGAGTGAAAGCGAGTATTCGTTTGTGTCTTGCGATGCCTCAAATGTTGTCATCGAAACCGTAAAAAAAGCCGAGGACAGTAATGCCGTTGTTATCCGCGCCTATGAAACCTGGAACAAAAAGACGGATGTAACTTTTAGTTTCGGGGACAAAATCCTTTCCGCCGCCGAGTGCAACCTCCTGGAAGAAGATGAAGCGGCCCTGGAGATAAAAGACGGCAAGCTGAATCTGACCTTCAAGCCCTTCGAGATAAAGAGCTTTAAGGTCAATTTCTGAGGATGCTTGATTAAGCCTGGCGAGTTTGAAAGCTGAAAAAACTCAATAAAAAACTCCCGGAACGGTTTGTGCCATTCCGGGAGTTTTGCTTTGTTTTCAAATTATAAGGCAAACAGTACGGTAAGTAATGTCTACTGAACAACCA
>DCTF01000073.1:188-29517 GCA_002329225.1 Ruminococcaceae bacterium UBA1447 | reverse complement strand
TCAGGCAAATATAGCCGCATGGACAGCCTTTATCCTCGGTTTTCCGGATGAAACGCCAGAAGAAATCAAACAAACTGCGGCACTTGCAAAAAAGATTTCACCCTATTCAGTTCACCTTTGCAACTACTTTATGCCCGTAATAGGGTCGGAGTTGTATTACCAACTGTTAGAACAGGGAAGATTGAAGCCGATAGAAAGCATAAAAGATCTTAAAAGTTACTCGTTTGATGCAGTGGGGGACAACTTTTCCAATATCAGCACAAGGGAGTTAAAAGTTATACGCTCATACATCACATGGTGGTCGTTTACAAAGAATCATCCCCACAGAGGAAGAACGAGGTTCGGGTTTGCATTGAGCGCTATATCCAATTTGCTAAAAGGGCTTAAAAATAAGGGTAGACGACAGATTTTTGCCGCAACATTATACCCGATTTTCGAGTTTTCAGGTTATATATTTAATATGATGTTTTTTCCGCGAATTAAGAAAAAATATGAACTTGGCAAAACGAAAAAATAAATCCGACAACGAATAAGCCGTGTCGGAAATAAGAACTTACCGGTAACATTTGTGTGAAACATTTGTTATTTTTTTTTGTAGAGATTATATTTTCGTCTAATTTTCGGAAAACATGTCATATGAAAAACATAATATAGAAATTTAAAAAACGGGTTAAATATTTTAGCAAACAAATGCTTTATTCCGCTTTTCCTTAAATTTGCAAGAATATGAGAAATGACTCTGATAGCAGAACCGTATTTTGATTTTCCTCTTGAATTGTTTGCACTTGTAAAAGACCACCAAAGTACAAAAGCATTAACTACTTTAAGGTCTCTGGTTGGGACTTTTGAAAAATTTTTTCCAACTACGTCCCAACTATATTTGTTTAATGTACTCAAACTTTCGACAGATGGTAGTTTACCCTCTTCGATAAGTTTTTCATAAATATCTGAGCCAAGAGTGGGGGTAAAGAAGAAGCATGTAAATATTGCATATGGGGAAAGAGTTTTGATAAGACTAACGGTTTGCTTCAACTCTTCTTCTGTTTCGTCCGGGAAGCCAAGCATGAAAGACGTCCATGCGGCTATATTTGCCTGAGAACAGTATTTCATTGTCTGTTCAACATCGTCAAGAGATATTCCCTTTTTAATTTTTTTCAGCCTCTCCGGCGAACCGCTTTCAATGCCGAAGAAAATCCACCGGCATCCCGATTGATACATGTACTCATAATCTTCCAAATCAAGTATTCCAACCTTAAGTTGGCATCCCCAAACAAAATCCAGACCGGTTGCTTTTATTTTATCACACTTTTCCTTCATTTCCGCTCTGGAAAGACACCAGACTTCATCAGCGAAATATACACCGTCAGCGTTGTAATTTGTTACAAGATCATTAATTTCCGAAAAAACATGTTCAATAGGCCTTTTTCTGTATGCGCATTTATGAAAATGCTTGTTGTAGCAAAAAGTACAACTTCCGGGACACCCTTTTGCCGAATAAACCCACATCATTCTCTGACAGTCATTGTAAGAGCATAAATATTTTGATACATCAACAAAACTCCAGTTGATTATCGGCCATTCATTAGGATCAGAAAATTTTCTGTCGGCAGTTTTTATGTAAAGACCATCGTCCTTGAAAGCAATACCGTTAATCGTGTCAAGAGGTTTATTATTCTCTAAAACTTGAAGAAGCTCGGCCCAAGTGAATTCGCCCTCCCCAATACAAACAATATCAACGCAATCTTCTTTTAATACAATATCAGGTATAGCCGAAGGTAATGTGCCGCCCCAAACAACTGTAATGCTCAGTTCTTTTGCTGTTCTCGAAACATTTAACGCATCTTTGATTGACTTTGAGGAAAAAACGGACAAGCCAATAATGTCAGGCTTAAATTCCAGCAATCTTTTCTTAATGTTCCCTGCTTTAAATGATCTGTCGTCAATTTTCACCTCGTGGTTGTTGTTCTGAAGGTGTGTTGCAATAGACAGCAAACCGAGAGGCGCAGCTGGAGGCTCCACATTATTTTCGAGCATAGGACATATAAGCAACACTTTCATCAAATCACCCTTTTTGCTGATTTTTATCCCTAAATATCTGAGCCAAAAACGATTAGAAGCAAGGAGTAGGGCTGTTTTTGGCTGCAATAATGTACTCGATTTTCAAGTTATATTTATGATGTTCTCCTCTCAATCAAGAAAATGAACATGATACTCAATCAAGAAAATGAACATGATACGGTGAAAAACAAATCTGACGATGAATAAACCGTGTCGGAAACAAGAATTTACCGGTAACATCTTTACAAAACAGATGTTACCTTTTTTTGTATAGGTTATATTTTTTTCTTGTCTTTGGATGGAAATGAACATTTGAAAAAACGGATAAGAACTTTATTGCGGCGGAAAAAGCCAAAACAAAAAACTTAATCGGTCCGCCTGAGAAAATCAGCTTAATAGTATCAATGATTGCTTTTTTGGCAAAGAGCGTCTTTTTACCGTCGGCGGAAGTTTGCGGAGAGGTAAAACTTAACCATTGAAAATAGTCGCGTATTATTATAATATCCTTTTTGGGAATGTTGGAAAGATGGGGAACGGGTTCATCTATAAAGGGAATTTTGGCGAGTTTTAACAGTGACTTCGGAGGACTAAAACTCCCGTCTGCTCTGGTGGTATCCCAAATTTCAGCCCCCGGGCATGCGGAAAGGCAGTTGAAGTTATACATCGTTGATTTTAGACTGAGTGCAAGGTTTATTGTTTTCATAATGTCATCATAGGTTTCATCCGGAAAGGAAACTATGAATGATGCAATTGTAACTATTCCTGCCTCTGCACAGGCGGCAAAAGTTTCCTCCACCAAGTCAAGATTCATACTCTTTTTGACTTTTTTCAGCATTTCAGGCGAGCCGGTTTCAACGCCGAAAAACAGCCAGCGGCAGCCATTGGCGTGCATATAAGCAAAATCTTCTTCGTCAAATATTCCGATTTTTGTCTGCCCGCCCCAGAAAAAGGTCAACCCTCTGCGTTTTCTTTCCTCACAGAATTCATGCATTTCTTTCTTGGAGAGAAAGAGCACATCGGCCGCAAAGTATACACCGTCAAGACCGTGATTTTTCATAAGGAACTCAATGTCGGCAAAAACATGTTCCAAGGGCCTTTTTCTGTAGGTGGAGCGGTGAAAAGGCGGATTGATACAAAAAGTGCAATGGCCGGGACAACCTTTTGAAATATATACATACATCATCTTGTCGCAACCGAAAGAGGATTGAAAATACAACTCGGGCCTTATAAAACTCCAGTCAAGGAGAGGAAGTTCAGCGAGGTCTAAAAAGTCACGGTGCTTGGTTATATGAACTTTACCGTCTTTAAGAAAAGCCAATCCGTTTACGGTTTCCGGCGCTTTTTTACCACTTATTACATCAAGGAGTTCAAGCGTGGTGGCTTCTCCCTCACCCATAGATATGTAGTCAACGACTCCGGTCGCAAGAACTTCTTCATTCAGTACGGTTGCCATCTGCCCGCCCCAAATAACCGGCAGTCCCTTTTTCTTGCAAAATGCCGACACCTTTATAGCATCTTTGGTCTGCTTTAAGGCAAAGTATGATACTCCCACGACATCGGGAGAAAAATCACGCAACACCTTTTTAAGTGAAGCGTGTTTTATGGTTCGGTCATGAATCTGTACCGTATGACCGTGCTGTTGGCAATAGGTGGCTATGGACATCAGCCCCAAAGGCGCTGATGTGGTAAAAGAGTTTGTATAGAATGTAGGAGCTGCATTAACAAGCAGAATTTTCATAAAAAACCTCTTTCACGGACGAATGAATCTGCCGGATACTCTACAAGTATTTCACTGTTGCGGTCGGAAAAATACGGCCTTCCTATTTTTCTGCCATACCAAACAGCAAATCTTGCATAGTCACTCCAATTATCATAGCGCAAATTGTTTTTAAAGCGGATAGAATTATTTGCTTTTTTCGGCGGTCGATGTTCATTAGCGTTTGTCAGGGCAAAATAATCGATTAAGTCATATTCCAAATCAAAAGCTATGTGCCTTTTGCCAGGAGTGTTAACCATGTTCTTTTGAAAAATCAGCAAGTCTTTTAGTATTGACTGCTCTATTTTATAGGGTTCGAGGAACAGTTCCATTTCCTTATAAAAAACATCAAAGTTGTAAACGGTTTCAAGAAAAGCCCCTTCTTCCGCAAACCAAGTTACCTCACCGAAAACGGGGTTATAGTACACCGGGGCAGCGCCTTCCTGTGAAAAGGTGTGATAAATTTCTTCAAACTGCTTGTATATTTTTCCGCAAACCGTTTCGGTTCGGGTTTGTGACCACTCCATAAGGTCTTCAAAAAAACGGATATATTTAATCTGTTTTTCTTTGAAGAGATACATGGAAACAAAGCGGAGCGGTCCCATATAAAACATGCTTTGAATAAACATGGCAAACAAATTTGCCCTTATCCACATATCTTCTTTCATAGTATCGGTTGCAATTACAATCCTTGAATATCCCGCAATTTCATGGTGTATATCGGGTTTGTAGTGATGCAGGTTGGCGGGGGTCATAACTGTTTTAATGCCGTGCTTTTTTATATAGTTTTTATTTGCCATTGGCGAATTCATAAGTACATCGCAACGAAAGACCTCAACATAGAATATCTGACCGGCCTCAATAAGTTTTTCAAACCCCTCCTTGAAGCTGTCATAAGTTTCACCGGGCAGACCTAAAATCAGTTCGGTGTAAGGGAAGATATCCGCTTTATTGTATTGTCCCATCAACTCCGAAAAGCTTTCAATGCTCATATTCTTTCTGCCGATATTCTTCAAAACCTCATCAGACAGGCTCTGAAAAGAAAGTGTAAACTCCTTTAATAAGCCGGCAGACTTCAGCTTTTTTACCATTCGAAAAACGGAATTGTCTTTTTCTTTGGTGAAAGCTGAGTTGAATATAGACGGGTATCCCGTTTTCTTCCTGATATCAACAACATAGTCAACGATTTGTTCATCTCTTTGGCAAATGCCGAAGTTTGAATCTACGCATAAGCAATACTCAATCCCATGCCGTGCTATCCACTCAAGTTCCTCAAAGACACGCTGAAGAGGAAAAAGCCTGAGAGTGTGAAGCGGTTCTCTGATGCTGTCGCAATAAGCACATCCGTAAGGGCAGCCCCTGTTCGTTTCAACGAGCGCTATAAACCTAAAACTTTTATCGGCAATAAGAGAATCAAACATTCCGGTAAGATAGGGTGAGGGAAAGTCGAGGGCATTGATTCTCTGGCGGGGATTTGATATAGTTCCGCCATTGTTGTCCCTGTAAGAAAGGCCGGGAACATCCGAGAGCCCTCTATCATTTGCCAGAGTAAGCAGGAGGGCTTTGAAAGCTATTTCCCCCTCACCGTGAATCAGAAAGTCGATGTAGGAGCACTCATTTAAAAGTGAGCCGTCATCCGGAATCTGGTGACCGCCGAACAGGATAAAACATTCGGGGAAAGCTTCTTTTATCTTCTTTGCCAATGTTCTGTTATATACATCGTTCCAAATAAAATTGGAAAAGCCGACTAAAAAAGGGCGATTCAAAGAATCGATAACTTCCCGCATATTTTGGCGGTAGAAGATGAAATTCTCAAGAGAATATTCACTTTTAATTGCCTCATCATCCCATGCGTAAGCGGCAATGGCCCCCACAGAATACGGAAAGTAAGCGCCTTTTCGGTTACCTTCTTCAAAAAGCTCTCCAGCTTGAATAAGATAAATATTTTTGATTAAAATCACCTCACCATCAAGGGGCTTTAAGTCGCTACCCGGCGGTTCAAGGGGTGTTGTAAAATCTTACCCAGAAGAAAACCCAAAAGATGCGCCATCCGTCTTTAAAAAGCCGAACTTCGGACTTTCCGTCCGGTCTGCTGTTAAACTCAACGGGAACTTCCTGGATTTTCGTATCAATTCGGATTAGTTTGTAGAATATTTCATACATAATGGAGTAAGATTTTTCCCGAAGAAAAAGGGCTTTAGCGGCTTTTGAAGGCACCATTTGATAAAGGAACGTCGGGTCCGTAAGTTTGACGGAATACAGAATATTGAAAAAACGACGAAAAAAGAAAAAAATTATCCGTTTGCTTAATGCACAGTTTTTGGCGTGCCCCTTAATTAAAAAACGGGATCCGGTAATTACAGCCCGGGGATTTTTTTTGGCCTCATTTATAAAGTCGGCCAGCATTGCGGGGTCCTCCTCCAGGTCTGCCGGCTGAAAAATATAGTGCGAACCTGCAACAACTTGCAGTATTTCCTTAATTGCATCCTCAAAAGTACCATCTTGTAAAACGATTGATACGGGAATATCTTTATATTTTTCACATAATTCGTGTGCAATTCTTTTGCTTTCGGATGAAGCAAAGTGAGCAAGACAAATAATAATTTCTTTAAGGTCGGTCTTGTCACAGGTCTTAATAATCGTTTCAACCGTTTCAATCAAGGATTGGGTTTCGCTGACTACCGGGACAATTACGGAAAGGGCTTGAAAGGCCACGCTTTTTCACCTTCATTCTTTCTTGCGGCGGTAATAAGAACTCTTTGCAGGATTGCAATCTGCACTATAAAAATGCAGCAAAGCCGTTAACGGAATCAGGCGGATTTTTCAGCCTGTAATTCTTTACTTTGTTTTTGCCGAAAAGGGAAACATATAGTAACAGATACTCAAAGTCGAGGCAGAGATAAGGCCATAGACGCCGGATATTTTTAGCAATATAACTGTTGCGAAATTGCTTCCCGAAAGCTCTTTTTTCTTCGGCGGTCATGCCGGAACTGTTAAAAGTATTATCTAAAAGGAACTCGCCTGCCATGCGGCAGTTTGTTAGCCCGTATTCGCTCGGGTTTTCGCTGACTATGGCATTTTTCTTCATGCTGAACTTTGAAAGATAACAACTGTCTATAAGTTCGGAGTTGCTTTCTATGGTATCAACGGTTCTTTGTGCCTCCTCAAGCGTTTCCGATGGGAACCCGAACATAAAAGCCACATGATTCCAAATGCCCGCCTCTTTTGCATTTGACAAGATTTGCAGGCNNGTCTGATTCATAACCCCAAAAAGTTATTCTGCAGCCGGCTTCAAACATTTGTGAGAGAGTTTCAACCGTAAACCCGTTCTCAAGACGAACCATGGAAAACATGCGTATATTCAGATTGCTTTCGATCAAGAGTTTTGAAAGCTCAGTGTAATATTTGGGCGAAACCGAATCGTCACTCAAGAGAAAATGTCTTATGTTGTACCGTTCTTTCAAGTGCTTCAGTTCTTTAAAGGCAACAGCGGGAGTTTTCATTACAAAATGCTTGCGGCTGTAAGACACATCGCAAAAGGCACACTTGCCCCAATAACAGCCTTTGGATAACTGAACGGAAAGCACAGGTTCGGGAGAAAAATATTTTCCGAAATCAACCCCGTCAAAAGAAATTTCAAGATAGTCGTTTAATACCGCCTGCTCATCCGGCGGGTTGACATGAATAAGACCGTCATTGTCCCGATAAATCAAACCGGGAACACTTGAGGCGGATAGTTTACCGCCTAAATATCCTGCCAAAGCAACAATGCTGGCATCACCGTCACCGTAGTCCATAAAGTCGCAAAACTCGCCTATGAGTTCCTCGTTTTTTACAAAACTGTCAAGCAGTTTTGTAACTATGTTCCCGCCTATGCAAACACGGACATCACTTTTTTCTTTTATCATACGTCCGAGGGTCAGGCTCGGTATTATTTGGGTAATGTCGGCGGCGGAAATTATTATATAATCGGCTTTTTTGTTAATGATTTTTCCAATAACACTGTCGTAGTATTCAATGAACATGTTGGTGTCGGTATCATAACATCCTTCCTTCAGTTCGGAATAGCTCGCAGTGACAGCGGGGTTGTAGTAGTTTGCAATACTTAATTGTGCGGGATAATACGGCAACGAGGCAATTTCAAGAGCTTCATGTAAAANNTCCGGGTCGTAAAAAAGCTCGGGTTCTTTGAAGACCTGGACTGCGGATTCCACCTTGTTAATAACACCTTCAATATCGGTATCATTTTTTAAGAAGCTTGAAATAGCGATATACTTTTTAATTTTGCTTCTTGTTTTTTCCGGATATGATTCCAAAACCGTGCCGCAATCTGCTTTGTCCGATTCTGCAAAGGGAAAATCATCCTGCGATTTAAGTTTGTCGGCTAATGACGAAAGGACACGCTTCGACTTTTCCAACGCCCGGCTGAGATATTCATGCGTCAGAATGTCGTTGTAAAAATCGATATTTAAATCATATCCCTCAACATCGTATCCCGCTTTTTTTAACTGTCCCAACAGTAAAGGAACTGCAGGGTAAGGATTTGACGGGTACCATTGAGGGGGGAAAATAAGAAGACCTTTCATAGGAATCACCAAAAGCAACAAAAATACCGGAAGACCTGAACTTTGCTATAAAAACTGTTTTGCAGACAGATTGTTAAAAAAGGAAAATTATTACTGCCCGGTGGGCTCAACTTTTATGTTTGTATGGACGGTGCCCTTGCCTTTACGCCCGAACCAGACTATAAATTTGGAATAATCCTTCCAGTTGTCAGGCAGCTCAGGCTCTGAAAATGTAGTGAAATTATTTATCTTTTTCAGCTCCGTCTTGTTGCGGGCAAAAATATTGTAAAAATAGGTGTGGAAGTCATAAGCCAGAGGAACGGATAGAACGGCTCTCCCCGGATATTTGATGACCGCTTTTTGGAAACGAATCAGTTCGTCCAAAAAATCCTCTTCAAAATCGTATTTCTTCAGATACTCCGTTATTTCCTTGTAAAATTCGTCGAAATTGTACATAAGTTCAAGGAAAGCGCCTTCTTCAAAGGGCCAGACTAAGTTCCCGAAAACAGGATTGACATACTGTTCAAGCCGCAAACCGTTTGAATAGCGGACAATCTGTTCTTCAACCTTAAGAAAAACGGAGCCTGTCAAGGTGTCCGAGCCGGACTGAACCCAATTGTTGAGGGAGGAATAAAAGTCATAGTAAGATACATTCTTTTCGTTAAATAAGTATATTGCAACAAATTGAAGCAACCCGAAACAGTGGAAGCATTGCAGCCCGTGCCCGAAGATTCTGGCGGCGACAAAATCTTCTTTATTCATTGTATTTGTGGCAATAATTTCTTCTGAATATTCTTCAATTTCGTCCGGGTCCACAAAGTCACAGTGGAATTGGCTGAAAGGGATATTCACAGTTTCTATACCGAACTTTTCAACATTATGCTTTTGCCAAAGCCCGGAGTTTACAAGCAAGTTGCAGCAATAAATGAAAATCTGCTGATTTTGCCCTAATTCCACCAATTTACACAAGCCTCGACAAAAACTGTCATATGTTTCCCCGGGCAGACCTAAAATAATATCGGTGAAAGTGGGAATGCCTTCCATTTTATATTTTCTCATCAAGTCGGAGTAACGCTCCAAACTGATATTCTGGCGGTCCACATTTTTAAGCGCTTCGGGATTAAGCGACTGCATGGACAAGGTGACGCCTTTGCTCATACCGCAGTTGTTGAGTTTTTTATTGATGTTAAAGACAATGGGACTGTCAGCCTTTGCTGCGGAAACCTGAAGTTTGTGGGGGAAGCCGGTTTTAGCTTTCGTCTCAACAAGCTTATCCGCCACGAGTTCATCCCGGGCAAGTATGCCGAAGTTGGAGTCAAAACAACCGCAATAATCTATCTTATGTTCGGCAATCCAATCAATTTCCGCAAAGACTTTTTCAAGAGGGAATTCCGTTATAGGCGATTTGGTAGTATCCCAGTCGCAGTAAGTGCAGTGGAAAGGGCACCCCCTGTTTGTTTCAAAACCTGCAACAAAGCGCACATCGGGAGTTTTCATAAGTTCGTCAAATGTTCCCGCCAAATAAGGCGACGGCAAATCGACTCTGAACTTCTTTGTCATCTCGTTAAGTATGCATTTGCCGTTGCCGTCACGATAGGCAAGGTTTTTTACTGCGGAAAAATCGGGCTTTTCTTTGCCGAGCTCCAACAGAAGCTCATGGAAAGGCACTTCCCCCCAAAGGAAAATCAAGAAGTCAATATAAGGGTACTCGTTAAGGTAAGTGCAGTCAAGAGGCAGCATCTTTCCCCCGAAAAGAATCAAGCAGTCCGGCCATCTTTTTTTGACGGCTTGTGCCAGAACATGGCTGAAGTTGCAGTTCCACATATTGGCTGAAAAACCGATGAAGAAAGGATTTTCCAAAGATTCCGCTATTTTGTCCGTGTCCTCTTTGAAAACGATGAATTTTTTCATCTCGTACATGTCTTTTATGAGAGGGTCGTTCCAGGCGTGGGCGACCATTGTACCCACCGAGTACGGCAGCATATAACTGCCCTCGCTGGAATTGGTGGCCTGAACCATGTAAACATTTCTCTTTTTCTTCATTTGAATTACCCCTTAAAAATGCCCGATGGTGTTTGATAACACATAATTATAACATATATACTACCGAAACGCATGACTAATCGGCAAATCGGATCTGTAATTTTTGACATAATCATACCCGAAGTGAGAAAGATACAGCAACAAATGATCAAGGTCGGCGGCAACGGCAACCCAGAGGGAGCCGGGGTTTTCATCAAGCAGGGACTGCTGAAAATCGGCCCGCATCTTTGAACGCTGCTTTTGCGGGAGCAATTCCGCATCATCTTTAAGCACATGATAGAACGGACCTATTTCATTGCCGGAAACGGAGCCGCTGTTTTCCTTTATTAAAAGTGAGTTTTTACGCAAAGCAAAATTAGAGAGGGTGCAACTGTTAATTATATCACGGTTGTCTTTAACGGTCTGCATTGTTTGTTCAATGTCATGAATCGTTTCTCCGGGAAAGCCGAAGATAAAAAGACCGTGATTCCAGATGCCCAAGTCGGCGGAGGTTTTCAATATTTTCAGTCGGTCATCCGGGTTTATTCCCTTATTCATTAACTCAAGGATTTTGGCCGACTCGGCTTCATAACCCCACATAAAAAATTTTGCGCCGGCTTTTTTCAGGTTGCTCAACACCTCCGAATTAAAACTGCTGTCAAGCCTTGCGAAAGAATAAAATGATATCTCAAGACCGTTTTCAATTATAACTAGAGCCAGTTTGTTGTAATATCCCGGCGGTATGGCATCGTCTACAAAGGTGAATTTTGAAGCATTATATTTTTCAATGTGATGCTTTATTTCGGCAATGACCTCATCTACAGGTTTTGGGGTGTATTTTTGGTGTGCAAAGAAATAGTCGCAGAATTCACACTTGCCCCAATAGCAACCCTTGGAAAGCTGAATGGGAAAAATCGGTTCGGGTGAAAAATACAGGGAAAAATCGTAATCGTCAAAGCAGGGGATGGAAAGTGCATCCATTTTTACCGGTTTTGCCTGACCTGTTTTAACAATTTTCCCATGACCGTCTTTGTATGTAAGGTTGCCCACTGCTTCAATGGGCGCACCCGTTGACAGATGGTCGGCGAGAGCAAGGATTGTTTCTTCTCCGTCTCCGAAAGAGGCGTAGTCAAAAAACTCATCAAAAAGTGAAGGGAGTTCACCGAGTTCGTCATAGATTTGTGATATATAACTGCCCCCTACGGAGACGGGGATTTTTGACTTTCTTTTTATAAGGGAGGTGAGTGTAAGAGCGGGAATGAGCTGACTCAAATCAATCATTGAAACACCGATCAGGTCATAATCACCGTCAACTATTTCCGCATATTTATCTTCAAAATATTGCAGGAACATATTTTCACGGNNGGCTGAGAGAGGATATGTCAAAATAATAATTGTCAAAGGCGAGCCTGTTTGGTGCATAGGGCAAAGAAGCAAGCTCCAAAGCGAGGTCTATTGTGTGCTTGGCTTGGGCAAGAGTTTCCGGGGAATAAAAATCCTTTTCACTTCTCATAACCGATACCGCTTGAGAGATTCCGTCAATAACTATATCGAGAGAATTGTCGTGTTCGGTAAGGAAAGATTTGATTTTTTGAAGCCGGAGCATTTTTTTCTTTGCGTGTCCGGGGAGTTTGCATATTTCGTTTTCACAACTGTTTTGATAGGCTGACAGGCCGCTCTCCAACTCTTTAAGCAACAGTTTTGCCTCTTCCTTAGCCTTTTGCAGGCGGGCAGGGCAAAGCAGATCATTGAAAAACACTGCATTAAGGTCGAGTGTTTTTACCGTATGTCCCGCTCTTTTAAGCTGTCCCGCTAATACGGCAACAGATAAAATCGGGGAAGTCGGAATCCATTGAGGAGGAAAAATCAAAAGAATATTCAAAAGGCATTCTCCTGCATCGGGGTTGTATTTTCGTGATAGACCGTCTCAATTTCGTCTTTGTAGGATTTCCATCCCATTCGTCCGTACCAAACCACGATTTTTGAATAACTGCTCAAATCTATTTGCACATCGCTGTCCCGCATAGTCAAAGTGTTTCGCTTTTTTAAAAGGGGAATTTTGTTGTCTATGTATATGTTTGAAATGTAATTGTGAATATCCCAATTAAGCTCCACAACAACCGTTTCTTCACCGGGTACTCTCAATATATTTGTCTGATATTTAAAAAAATCATCAAATATACTGCTTTCAATTTTGTATGATTCTAGGTAGGGGCGTACCTCTTCGTAAAAAATATCAAGCATGTACATTAAGTTCAGGTTGATATATTCATGGTCGTCCCACATACATTCCTTATCAACAGGCTCAAAAATGAGTTTGTCGTTTAGAATCCCTCTTGATACCTCATCTTCATGCCGTTTGATTTCAAAATAGAGTTTAGACGAGGAGAGTTCCGGGTTTGTCTCAAAATAATCAAGCAGCCGGTCATAGAAAACATGATAAGGCACGGAGTGTTCGTAAAATAAATAAATTGCAAAAGTGCGTAAAAAGCCGAAGCCGTGAAGGGATTTTGCATAATGGTAATACACGGTTGCGCGGACCCACTCTTCGCGACTGAGGGTATCCGTTTCGACCACAAGGTCATAAAACTCCGGTATATACAGTTCGCTTATTTTATTGTGCGGGCGGATAACTTCCGCCTTTACGGTTTTAAGTTTATACTTTTCAATTTGTTCGGGTTGCCCTAAAAGAGAGTTCGGTAAAAGATTGAAGCCGTAGATTTCAAAAACAAAATGCTGTCCCAACTCAAAGAGTTTTCCTATACCTTTGATGAAACTTTCGTATGTTTCACGGGGCAGACCCAATATCAGTTCGGAATAAGTCTTCATGTTTTCCTTATTGTATTTTGCCTGCATCTTTTTGTAAAAATCCAAATTCATATTCTTACGTCCGATTGCGCTAAGAACCTCATCGGACATGCTCTGGAAAGAGAGAGTGGCGCCGATCCTGTCAAAATCGGCCTCTTTGAGTTTTTTTACAATTTTAAAGACATTCTCAAAATTGCTTTTCGAGTAATTCATCCGCATTTTTTCAGGATAACCGGTCTCGCTTTTTGCTTTTGCAAGGGCATCAACAATCTCAAGGTCCCTGTCATACAAGCCGAAGTTGGCATCGGCGCCCCAAATAAAAGCAATTTTATTGTCAGACATCCACTTAATTTCCGCAAGAACCCTGTCGATGGAAAAAAGCCGGGGCTTTGACTGAAGCAGGCCCCAATCACAATATGCACATNNCATGGGGACAGCCCCGGCTTGTTTCTAAAATGGCGTTAAAGCGGTAGCCCGGATATTGCTCAATGATACTGTCGAACCAGCCGTTGACGTAAGGTGAAGGAAAATCCATGTCGGCAGGAGGGGAAACAGCGGTGGTTATTGTCTCACCGCCGCAGTTCCGGAAAGAGATATTATTAACGCAGGAAAGGGAGTTGTTTGGCAATGCGCAAAGAATATCTTTAAAAACAACCTCTCCTTCACCATGCACAAGAACATCGATGTAAGAATATTTTTCAAGGAAGGAAGTGTTGTTCGGTACGTTATGGCCTCCGAAAATGATTACACATTCCGGATAAATCTCTTTTACTTTTTGTGCTAAAAGTTTGCTGAACTCAGTGTTCCAACAGTAGTTTGAAAAACCCATTACGCCGGGATTGTCAAGGGTGGTGATTATTTGATCCACATTCTCACATTTGAAAATGAAGCCCTTAAACAGATAGTTCTCCCGGACATAGTCATCTTCCCAGGCAAAAGCGGCTAACTGCCCCACCGCATAGGGTAAATAGATGCTTTTGTCCTTTATTCCTCTGACAATATCCGCTTGAACCAAATAAACGTTTTGCATATAAATCCTTCTTAATATTTATGCTTATATAATACCATAACTGATAAAACAACTAAAGTTTGCCAAGGCAATCTCAGTAAGTCTAATGCCAAGCAATCTCAGTAAGTCTAAACTTGTTTGAGAACAAACATTGTCCGGCCTGCCCGCCGTCCGAACCAGACATTTTCCCTTGCGAAATCTTCCCAATTGTCGGGATTGCGGTTATCGCTCAACACAACCGAATTGGGTATGCGGGTTAATTCAGGTACATCTGCGGCATTCAGGTCGGCAAAGTATTCTTGCCAGTTGTAGTTTAGAGAGAGCTTTACTTCATTTAGCCCCGGGAGCTTTATGACGCTTTTTTGGAACAATAAAAGGTCTTGATATATCTCGGTTGCAATTTCGAAGCCTTTGAGAAAGCTGCTCAGTTCATTATAAAAGTCGTCAAGATGAAAGGCATACTCTAAAAAAGCTCCTTCTTCAGGAAACCAGGTCAGGTCGCCAAAAATTGGATTGTAGTAAGAAAGTTCTCTGCCGTCTTGCGGGAAAGAAGTATAAATTGATTTCATCTCCCGGTATATTGTGCCGCATTTTCCGGGCAGGCGCTCAAACTCATTGACCAAAGCCATATAAAAGTCTGCGTAATCCACATTTTTTTCACGGAACAGGTAGACGGCAAAAAACTTTAAAAGCCCCATGTGGTGGCAGCTTTGCACAAGCATGGCAAACAGATTGGCCTTTACCCACATCGCAGTACTCATGGTGTCGGTAGCAACCACAATCTCGGAATAACCGTTGATTACTCCTTGCCGGGGTTTAATATGGTGCTGGATAGAGGGAGTGAATACGGTTTTTATACCGTGCTTTTCTCTGTATTCAGGTTGGGACATAGGTGCATTGACCAGCAATTCACAGCGAAAAATATCAATATAATTGTGCTGTCCGTGCTTAAGAAGGGTGCCTATACCCTTGCAAAAGCTCTCATAGGTTTCCCCCGGAAGGCCCAAAATCATCTCGGAATAGGCCGGTATCCCGGCTTCTTTATACCGGGCTAGTAAGCTTGTAAAACTCTCCAGAGGCATATTACTTCTGCCGATGTTTTCAAGCGCTTCCGGACTCAGGGTTTGAAAAGAAAGGGACGGCCCCTTAAACAATCCCGCATCAAAAAGCTTTTTGGCGGTTGTAAAAACCGCATCCTCCCGCCCTTTAGCGTAAGTAACATCAAAGCGCATCGGATAACCTGTGTTTTGCTTGGAGTCGATAAGGAGGTCGGCTATTTGCAAGTCCCGGTCAAGAATCCCGAAATTAGCATCGGCCGCAAAGCAGTATTCGATTTTATGAGCGGAAATCCAGGCTATGTCATCCTCAACTCTGCTGAAGGGAAAGACTTTGATTCGGTTCTTTGAAATCCCCCAATCACAATATGTGCAGTTGTGCGGACAGCCCCTGTTGGTTTCAATGATAGCGAAAAAATCAACATCATTTTCTTCCAACAAACGGTCAAATACACCTGTCTGATAGGGGGAGGGGTAGTCGGAACGTTTTGAAAAGGATTCAGGGTTATTTACAGCCGTTCCGTTTTTTGAGCGATAAGAAAGACCGGGTATTGATTCAAAGCGGTTTTGACTGCCCAAAGCGGTCAAAAGTTCAGCAAAAGGTTCTTCTCCTTCGCCGTGGATAAGAAAATCGATGTACGGATAAGAGTCAAGCAAACCGGAATCCGGCGGAATCTGGTGGCCGCCGAAAACGGTTATACATTCCGGGTACAGACTTTTAATTTTTTGGGCGAAACTTTTATTGTACTCAAAGTTCCACACATAATTTGAAAAGGCGCAGAGAAAAGGAGTATCCAGCCTGCCGGCAGCTTCATCAATATCTTCAAACAAAAAAACAAAATCTTTCAGAATGAAAGTGCCTTTGATATAAGTGTTGTCCCAAGCAAAAGCGGCAATCGCTCCGGATGCGTAGGGAATATAGGCGCCCGGTTTTTGCCCGCCTTCCCCGAAGGAATAGCCCGGCTGTATGAAGTATATGTTTTTGCCGGACATTTTCGCACCCTCCCGGTCTTATCCGGCTAATAAAAGCCGAAGATTTTAAAAATCATAGCTGACGCTAAAGTCGTTAAAAATATTAATCTGCTCCTTGCGGCCGAACCAGACATACTCTTTGGCATATTCCTGCCAGTCGGAAGGAATATTCTCGTCAAGGGCTTTTATACTTACGGGCCGCTTATCAAGTTTTACGGCATTCCCGGCAAATGCGGCAGCAAAATAAGCCGGAAAATCATAATCCAAACTCAGGTCTAAAGAAAGGACACTGGGGATTTTTATGATACTCTTTTGGAGGTTAAAGAGGCCGGTCAACAGAGCGTTGTCGATTTTATACATTTTTAGGAATTCAAGTATATNNGCGATAGACAAGGTTCAGGTAGAGAGCCTCTTCGTATGGCCAGGCGACATTGCCGAATACCTTTTTTGTGCTTGACCAGGCTCCGTTGCCCTTTGCAATTTTTTCATATTCCATTTTTATAAAATCCAGCTCTTCACCTATGACGGATTTCGGGTTGTTTTCAGCCCAGGTAATCAGTGATTGGTAAAAATCGACATAACCGACATCCTTTTCAAAGAAAAGCCAGACGGCAATCCACCGCAACAACCCCATGCCGTGACAACTTTGAACGACAACGGAAAAAAGATTAGCCCTAATCCAATCATTATTACTCATTGTTGCCGTTTCTATGACGGATTTTGAAAACTCCTGCACCTCACCGCACTCGGGTTCATCGTGGCGCAGATAAAGGGGAGTAACGGCGGTTTTTATACCGTGAGTTTTCATGAACGCTTCATTTGCCATCAAAGAGTTGACAATAAGTTCGCAGTTGTAAATAAGTATGGAGGTATGTTGACCGGCTTCAAGCAGTTTGCCGATGCCGGAACAAAAGCTCTCATAAGTTTCTCCGGGCAGACCGAGAATCAGTTCCGTATAGGTGGGGATATCCGCATTACGGTAGAGTGTCATCAGCTCGGAAAACTTATTGAGGGACATGTTTTTTCGACCGATATTTTCAAGAGCTGTGGTACTCAAGCTTTGAAAAGAAATAGTCGCCCCCTTGCTTATGCCGTATTTATTGAGTTTTTGGTTTATACTGAATACGGTTTGATTATTGTTTTTGGCATAATTAACTCTGAACTTCTGCGGATAACCGAAAGCTCTGTTCAACTCTATGACCTTATCTACAAAGACCTCGTCACGCTTAAACATTCCGAAGTTTGCATCCGCACAATAGCAAAACTCAATTCTGTTTTCCGCCATCCATTGCAGGTCTTCAAAAACTCTCTCTTCGGGGAAAAGCCTGACTTTTGCGTCCAACTCACACCAGTCACAAAAGGCACAACCGTAAGGACAACCCCGATTGGTTTCCATAATTGCCGAAAACCGGATTTCAGGGTGCCCTTCAATGATGGAATCAAATATACCTGCGGTGTAGGGGGAGGGAAAATTAACGAGCGAAACGGGGAGCGTTTNNATTTCACTTAGAGGTGCGCCGCTGGCAAAAGACAAAAGAATATCCCGAAAGGCCTCTTCACCCTCGCCATGATTAAGGATATCTATGTAGGGGCATTGAGCCAAAAGCGAAGTGTCGTCAGGTATATTATGCCCCCCGAAAACAACTATACTTTCAGGATAAATCTCTTTAATTTTTTTGGCGAGAGCTTTGTTATACTCAAAGTTCCAAATATAATTTGAAAACGCTACAAGAAAAGGGTTTTCAAGAGCGGCGGCCGTCGCATCAATGTCGTCACGCAAACAGAAAAGTCCCTTTAAAGCATACTCGGATTTAATATCTTCGCAGGCCCAGGCAAAAGCGGCCAACACCCCCGAGGCGTAGGGGAGATAGACGGTATCGCCGTACCTTACATTCGGCTGAAAAAAATATACATTTTTGAGAAGCATAAAAGCACCTCGGTCTATACAAGGGTTTATAAAATCTCAGTGTACAAAAAATGATAATAACCAAAGATTTCCACTGATAATATCACGCTGATAAAAACGTGTCAAATCGCAGAAAAGAGCAAAAAACATTTGTTGTTAAACCTTGATTCTTGCTTTAACCTTTAACTTGGGAAAGAAACTTGGTGTCAGGATAAATACTCAACCATAAGACTGCCATCTTCAAGGGAGCAGACTGTTTTGTCCAGCCGCCGTCCGTACCAGACTGTTTCTCTTGCATAGTCCGCAAGGCTGTCAAAACTGTCGGTGCTTATACGCACCTTGTTTTTCTTCTTTAACAATTTCGTAGGAACATTCTTCATTGCTTTGGAGAAGTAGTTGTGAAAATCGTAATCAAACTCCAATTGCTTCGGTTCATTGTCAGGTATGTGAATGATGTTTATTTGATACAGCATAAGTTGTTCAAAGACGGAGCTTTCAATACGTAAAGACTTTAGAAACGGTTCAATCTCCCGGTAGAATCTTTCAATATCCGTAGATAGGAAAAGAAATATCCCTTCATCAAGCGTCCATCGAACATCCCCGAACTTCAGGTCGAACCAGTATTGCTCGTTTTTACCTTCAGGTACACCGACAACCTTTTGATATGTCTCCGAAAAAATTTTGCCGAGTGCCGTATCGGGATGTTCAAAAGCCCAGTTAATCAGGTGTTGATAAAAAATATGGTAGGGAACATCCATTGAGTTTCTCAAATATATTGCAAAAAATCGCAGAAGCCCCAGACAATGCAGACCTTGTACCGTCAGTGCGAACATTTTGCTTTTAATCCAATCTTCTGTCGGCATTGTCGCCGTGGAGATAATCAAATCCCAATACTCAACAACCTCGTCCGCCGTGTTTTCACAATGGTATTGAAAGAAAGGCACGCATACGCTCTTTATTCGGTGTTGCTCAACATAATCCTTGTCCGATATTTGGGCATTCGGTAAAAGCACGCAGTCGTATATCTCGATAGTGGAGTGCTGCCCCGAATCAATCAGTTTGCCGATTCCCTGAGTGAAACTTTCATAAGTCTCACCCGGTAGAGCAAGAATAAGTTCGGTATAGGTGGGAATGCCTTCGGAACGGTAGAGAAAAATCAGATCCGAAAAATGTTCAATGGTCATATTGCGGCGGCCGATATTTTCCAGTGCCGTGTCGGATAACGTTTGGAAAGAAATAGTGGTGCTTTTGCTTAGGTCTGACTCTGCAAAACATTTGGAAAGCTCAAAAACATTCAAATTGTTGTACTTGGCATAATTGACCTTCATCCTAAGAGGATAACCATTTTTTTCTTTTGCCTCCACCAACCACTCGGCAATTTGTCTGTCTCTTTCAAATTGGCCGAAATTTGCGTCCGCTCCCCAAATATACTCTATTTTGTTTTCTGAAAACCAGCGGATATCACCCTTAACCCGCTCAATGGGAAACATGCGGACTTTTGTTTCGTGCGGTCCCCAGTCGCAAAAGGAACAGTTGTTTGTACAGCCCCTGTTTGTTTCCAAAATTGCCGAAAATCCCATATCGGGGTGTGATTTCAGAATATCATCAAAAAAGCCTTCCGTATATGGGGAAGGATAATCCGTTCCCAAAATTCGTTCTTTTTTTGATTGAATTAAAGTGCCGTCCTTTTTTCTGTATATAATATTGGGGACTCGGTCTATTTCACCGGTTTCTGAAAGGGCAACAAGCAGTTTTTCAAACACCTCTTCACCCTCCCCGTGTATAAGAATGTCAATGAAAGGATTACTTTCCAACAGAGATGTGTCTGATGTTACCTGGTGCCCGCCGAACAAAATCAGACAGTTGGGATATTTTCCCTTTACTTGCCGAGCAACAGCCTTGTTGTATTCAAAGTTCCAGAGATAACAGGAAAAACCGACAAGAAAGGGCTCATCCAACGTTTCTATCAATTCCTCCGGCGTTTCCCGAAGAAATATAATTCTCTTTAGTGAAAATTCAGCATTAACTTTTGGGTTGCTCCACGCCTGTGCAGCTATTACTCCCGCAGCATAGGGCAGGTAAGCGGATTTACTGTGGGCACTGAACCGGTCTCCTACTTGAACCAAGTATATGTTTTTTTTCATAATTCGCTCCAAAACTCAGAAAAAATTTCTTTATTATTGATTTAGATCGGGCTGGTTTTAATACAATTTTTTTCATTTCNNGCCGCGTCTTTTGCCGCCCAGAATGATTTTTTTGGCGTAATCTTCCCATGAGGTGGTGCGGATACCGGTGTTCATATCCAGGAGGCAGGAAAGGTCTTCTAAGGGTGAAAAACGAGCGGAGTAAATGCGGTTAAAATAGGATTGAAAGTCAAATGCGAACTCTTGTGTATCCGAAAAAATACCGGGTCGGCGGATAATGAACTTCTGGTAGAGCAGAAGCTCGGAGAAAACGTTTTCAGGAACAGGTAAGTCGGACAGAAAAGGCTCAATTTCGTGCCAAAAACGTTCCCAATTATATAAGAGCTCTAAAAAACCGCCTTCCTCATAATACCAGCCGACATCACCGAACTTTTTGTCTCTGTAAATCCAAACGCCGGTTTCGGTGTCATAAAAGCTGTCTTTCATTTTTCTGAACAGTTTGTAAAGAAAGGTTTCGTTATTTTCAAAAACGAAGTCCATGAGTCGGTGATAAAAGTCGCAGTAACTCATCCCCTTCTCAAAACGGGCATATAAAGCAAAACAACGTAGAAAACCCATATTATGAAATATTTGAACTATCAACGAAAAGAGGTTGGCTTTTACCCATTCATCATGGCTCATGGTTGCCGTTGCGATTACAACATCAAAGTATTCCTGAATACCGTTCGGATCAAAAATATAATGGGCGCTGTTTATGGGCACACGAGCAGTTTTAATCCCATGTTCTTTTTGATAGGCGCTATCATTCATGAGAGCATTGGTGTATATTTGGCATTGGTATACGGATATGGAGTTATGCTGACCCGCTTCCAACAGGCGGCAAAGTCCTGAACAGAAACTTTCGTATGTTTCTCCCGGCAGACCGAGTATAACTTCCGTATAAGAGGGTATGCCCTCGGCGGCATACCTTTGCTGCAATTTTGAAAAATACTCCATATCAAGGTCGGTTCTGCCGATTTTACCGAGAGTATCTTCGTTAAGGGACTGATAAGCTATGGTAACACCCTTATCGGCGCCGTTTTGGTTGAGGAGCTTGCCGATTTGGAAAACCGTTTCATTGCTGTTTTTGGCATATGTTGGCCTAAATAGTGACGGGTAAGCTTTTTTATTCCTCACGGCGACTACAAATTCCGCAATTTCCAGATCCCGAGGTACAATTCCGAAGTTTGCATCGGCACAGTAACAGTAGACAATTTTATGTTCGGCCATCCACTCTATTTCTTTCTTTACACGTTCCAAAGGGAAGAACCGAAGTTTTTTTGTGTAACACCATTCACAAAAAGCGCAGTTGTAGGGGCAACCGCGATTGGTTTCAATAACCGAATGAAACTCAACGTTCGGATATCTGAGAAAAAAATCATCAAAAATGCCGGTCAGATAAGGGGAAGGATAATCTTTGATATCGTAATCATAGATAACGGCATTTTTAAAAATCTTACCGTTTTTACGGTAGGTGAGATTGTCTACAGACTCAAATTCCTTGTCGTGCAAAAGCTGTTTAAGTAAAGAAAAAAAGGCGTGCTCACCCTCGCCGGAAACGACAAAATCCGCAAAAGGCGAATTCTGTAAAAAAAACTCGCCGTCTTCAGTTATGCCGTGTCCCCCGAAAAGGAGGTAACACTGAGGATAAAGGTCTTTAATTTTCTGTGCAAGCCTTCTGGAATATTCGATGTTCCCGACTACACAGGAAAAAGAGACAAGATAAGGGTTATTCAGCTTATGAATAACATCTTCAATTGCCTCCCGCATAAAGAAAAAATCGCAAAACGAATAATTGCGGGTTATTTCGTCATCCTGCATGGCATAAGCGGCAAGACAGCCTGAGGCGTAGGGGAGATAGACCGACATGTTATCTTTACTTATAGCTGCTTGAATAAAATAGATGTTTTTCATAAAACAATTCCTGACAAAACAAACAAGTGCGGGCACTTGTTAAGTCCCTTTAAACCGGAACGCCGCAGAGTGTTCTCCTTGACAAAAAAACTTGAAAGCATATAATCAAATTATACATTATATTTGATTTTTCCGCAATAATTGCAGAGTCTTGCCTTCTATAATCCGAATCTCAAAAATATGTTAAAATCAGGCAATTTTGCCCGTTGTTTTTTTCGCTGTTGTGCACGAAAAGGTAATATGGATAACAAATTTTCAATAATCGGAAATAATAGGAATATTTGTCTGCAGATAAGCGCTGCCATGCTGAATAATGATAAGTGCTGCAGTGTACATATTGCTGAAAAAAACGGTTTAGACGGATTGATTTCGGAACAGTTCGATATTTTAAGTAATGGACGGATAATACTCGTTTTTAGAAATGAAGAGCTAAAAGATGTGACTGAAGTTTTCTACCGCCGCGGATTTTTCGTGCTGAGTATTTTTCCATGGGATACCCATAGATTTGACGACAACAAGGCCGCCGAAAGTGTTATCATGATAGATAACAAAAACCCCCGGCTTGATTATGTGGAAATTGAAGTCAGCCGTGGATGCAATCTTAATTGCAAGGGCTGCAATGAGTTTTCAAATCTTCTGGACAAATCATCTTTCGGTGACCTTGAATCGACAAAAAGAGATTTATTAAGATTAAAGGATTTGTTTTGGGGTATAGGAAAAATACGTTTAATGGGAGGGGAACCTCTTATGAACCCGGATTTTCCTGAATTTGTGAAAGCGACAAGGGAGATATTCCCCGATTGTGACCTGCGATTATTAAGCAACGGCATATTGATTCCGAAACTCAGCAGAGAAGATTTGCAGATGGTAAAAGAATGCAATTGCTCTTTTGATATATCGGTATATCCGCCGGTTAAAAAAATGCTTAAGAGAATAAAAAAACGGTTGGACGAGAACGGTGTACCCTATACCCTCAGCCTGAAAAACTCGTACTTTTTTAAGTCATTACTCAAAGAACCTTTGCGGTCACCGGTGGAGTCCTTTAACAACTGCCTTTTTACCCATTGCCACGGAATAAATGACGGCTATCTTTCGGCCTGCACGAACCAAATGTACGCATACCGCCTCAACGAAGCTTTCGGTTTGAATTTTCCGACAGAGGATAAAATTGACCTTTCTTCAACAGAACTTGACGGGTGGGCGATTAACCGAGTCTTTTCTCAGCCCCACGAGTTTTGCCGTTATTGCGGACAGGGGATGGTGCCCTATCGCTGGGAAACTTGTCCCGCTCATAAAGCAAAGGCTGAAGATTGGCTGATAGAGCCTACTTTTCTGAATGTAAAAGTGGCTCCTTTGGTTCAAAAGATGCTTAAAAACCCTGCAAAATGGCTTCGTTCAAAAATAAGAAAGCCAAGAACTGAAAGAAGATAATGGCTTGTCTTTCTCTTCGAATTTTAAAATCAAACGGGGTAAATCATTTTTTGATTTTCCCTGCCCGGTTGTTTATAGGTTTATTTTTTAATCATCCGGATATTCCGTTCGAACTTCGCCTTTATTGTTTGTGCGGAGGGTAGCTCCTCTTCTTCTACCGAACCAGACGGTTTCTTTTGCATACTTAATCCAATTCACTTCATCGGAATCGCCCGCAGTGTGAAGGATGTTGTGCTTCTTTTTTAAGGCTTCAGGCTGCCCGGAATAGATTGAATCAAAATAAGTACTGAAGTCGTGCGAAAGAGCGGTTTTTTGAGGCGGAGTACCCGGTCTCTTGATAATTACTTTTTGGTATTTTACAAGGTCATTAAAAACTTTATCTTCTAATTTAAAATCGGACAAAAACGGCATTATTTCTTTCCAAAAGCGTTCATAATTCATAACGAATTCTAAAAAGGCGCCTTCTTCGAAAAACCAGGAGGCATCACCGAACAACGGGTTTAGATACATCCATTTTCCGGTTTTGGTGTCTTTGAGTTCTTTTTCAAAATCGTCAAAAAGACGATTTGCCAATGTGCCCTCAGCCTGTTTTATGTAGCTTAGCAACTTGTTGAAAAAGTTCATATAGCTAATGCCTTTTTCATAGTACATATAAAGAGCAAAACAGCGCAGAAGGCCTAAGTTGTGAAAACACTGCAAACAAACGGAAAAGAGGTTGGATTTTATCCACATTTTATTGCTCATGGTGTCGGTGGCAATTATCACATTGGAATACTCTTGCACCTCTTCTTCCACATCGGCACTGTGAATGTGATTGAAAGGTATCCGAGCAGTGACGATTCCGTGGCGTTTCATATAGTCTTCCTGCGCCATTTCGGAATTGACCAGAAGTTCGCAGTGATAAACACTGATGGAATTATGTTGACCGGCTTCTAAAAGTTCGCAAATTCCGCTGCTGAAACTTTCGTAAGTTTCTCCCGGGAGGCCCAAAATCAATTCGGAATAAGAGGGGATTCCCGCCTGGTTGTATTTTGACAAAAGATTTGTAAACTTGTCCAAGGTCAGATTTTTTCTGTTAATGTTTATTAGGGCCTCATCGCTTAAAGTTTGATAAGCTAAAGTTGCTCCCTTGTCCATTTCCATGCTATTAAGGGTTTTGCTTATTTGAAAAACATTTTCGTCGGAATTTTTGGCATAGCAGGGGCGGAAGACTTTAGGATAACCGTTTTTAGCCTTCATTTCTACAATGAAGTCCACAATTTCAAGATCTCGTTTGAACATACCGAAGTTGGCATCGGCGCAAAAGCAATATTCAATTTTATTTTCGCTCATCCAGGCAATTTCCGCCTTGACCTTTTCAATGGGGAAATGCCGTACTGCCTTCCCGGCACACCAATCGCAGTAAGAGCAACTATAGGGACAGCCCCTGNNGTTTCTAAAATTGCTAAAAAGTCAACATCAGGGTTGTTTTGTAATAAACTGTCGAAAATGCCGCTTGTATAAGCGGAGGGATAGCCTTCAATATCGGTATAGTTCTGGCGGGGATTTTCTTTTATTTGTCCTTTAGAATCTCTATATGAGATATTGGGAATTTTCTCAAAGTCAGAGCCGGGTAAAGCTTTGAGCAGGTCAAGAAAGGGTTCCTCCGATTCCCCCCGCATTAAAACATCCACGTAGTCTTCATTAATTAATATATCGTTATTGTCCGGTATATTGTGCCCGCCGAAAAGAATCAAGGTATCGGGAAATGCCTGCTTAACTTTTCTTGCCAGAGCTTTGTTGTATTCAAAATTCCATACACAGCAGGAGAACCCTACAAGCACAGGTTTCTCCATGCGGGAAACAACCTCGTCAAGCTTTTCCCGCCGGAATATAAAGTCTTTAAAATCATACGTTTCTCTGACATAATTATCCTGCAGTGCAAAGGCCGCCAATACTCCGGCGGCCAAGGGCAAATACAGGGATTTGTCAAAAGCAAAGCCTACTTGAACGAGATAGATGTTCTTTTTACTCATCCGCAACTCCTTTCACATCGACGGAGTCGGTGTATATGTTTTTACTTTCCTTTTTGCCGTACCAAACAACTATTCGGGCATAATCCGGCCAGTTATCCAACGGTTCCCGGTCCTCTATGGTGAGAAAATTAGAAATTTTGAGCAGCTTTCCTTCTCTGCTTTTGAATATATCCGTAAAAAACTCGTGTAAATTGTAGCGTAATTCTTTCTGAGCGAAAACTCCGCCGGGCCGTTTAATCATATTCCGTTGGTAGAACAAAAGGTCTTCCATCAAATCCTCCGGGATGCCGAAAGAACGTAAAAAGGGTTCAGTCTCATCATAAAACTTTTCAAGTTCCCGAACAATGCACAAAAAAGCGTATTCTTCAAAAGGCCATGACACATCGCCGAAATCTTCAGCAAAAACAATTAAGTTGCCCTGCCCCCGTAGAATATTTTCCAGGTTGCTGCGGATTTCTTTGAAAATTTTTCCGCTGACCGTATCGGGGCGTTCCATGATGTAATTTAAAAGCCGCTCATAAAATTCAATATAACTCAAACCCTGTACGGCGTGGAGATACAGGGCGAAAAACTGCAGCAGATTCATGTGATGGAAACACTGTACCGTATAGGAGAGCATGTTCATATCAATCCACATCAAATTATCCATGCTGTAAGTGGAAGTGACAATTCTGGAGTATTCCTGTATTTCACCCCGTTTGGGATGCCCCATATGCGGTTGATTTAGGGGAACAAGCGTTGTTTCAACTTTGTGTTGCTTGATATAGTCCGGCTCACCCATGACTGAACAAGGCAGCCATTCGCAGTTGTGTACATAAACGGAGTGATGCTGACCGGCATTTAGAAGGTCGTCTAAGCCGTTGGCAAAACTTGTATAATTTTCACCCGGTAGACCTAAAATAAGCTCGGTATAGGTTGGGATATCTTCGGCATTATAAAGCCGCATAAGTTCGGTATAGTGCTTGATGCTCACATTGGTTCGTCCGACTTTGGCGGCGGCATCTTCCGATAAGGTCTGCAAGGAAAGGGTTACACCTTTATTCATGGAGTTGTCATGAAGTTTTTTGCCGATTCTGAATATTCTGTCACTATTGTTTTTTGCATAAGAGGTCTGGAACTTTTGAGGATAACCCGTTTTATTTTTCAGTTGAATAATGTGATCTATAATTACCTCATCCCGGTCGAGAATGCCGAAATTGGCATCGGCACAGGCAATAAACTCAATACGGTGCTTACAAGCCCAATCAAGTTCACGGTAGATTCTATCCAGGGGAAAAAGCCGGATTTTACTTTTCAGGTTGCCCCAGTCGCAAAAAGCACAGTTATATGGACAACCTCTGTTTGTCTCAAAAATCAGCTCAAAATTCAGATCCGGATAATCCGTGAAAAAAGAGTCAAAATAACCCTCCAAATAGGGTGATGGATAATCACAATGAGTATACACTTCCGTCGGAGTCGTTATTAAAGCTCCGTCTTTCCGAAAAGAAATATTCGAGATATCATTCAAGTTTACTTTACCCAAACGGGAAAGCAAAACGCGGCGGAAAGGCTCTTCACCCTCACCGTGGATGAGAATGTCAATAAAGGGGCATTGTTCAAGAAGTATGTTGCCCGGCGGAACATGATGCCCGCCGAAAACAATGAGGCAGGAGGGATAGACTTCTTTAAATCTTTTAGCCAGGGCTTTGTTATACTCAAAGTTCCATACATATGTCGAAAAGCCCAGTACGAACGGGTCTTCCGCCTGAGTTACGCAACTTTCAACCGGTTCACGCAGGAACTGTATTTTTTTTAGTTTGTAATTAGTGCTGATGTCTTCATCGCTAAAAGCGTAGGCCACTAATGTGCCGCAAGCGTAGGGCAAATGAGCGGTCTTGCCGTAAAGGAAATTCGGCTGAATCATATAGAGATTTTTTAATTCCATTCTCAGCTTTCCCTCTTCGGTTTATTTTTGAAAGATTCAACTGTTGCAAAACGAACTTTTATAACGGTGATAGTGTATTTGAGCTTCATAAAAAAAGTTGTTTGTGCCTTCCCTTGACTTCTTGCCCTCCATAAAGTAGGAACTTCCACAAAGCGGTACTTCAGACGGATAAACTTCAAGTTGGATTCCAAACCGATTGCAGGGGAGCGACACTCAAGGACTATAGAATGAAGCTTGTCTTCAGGGATTATTCTGTAGCCGTAAGTCAGATCGGAAACCTTTGTACAGTATATAACTTGAACGAGTTTTTGGAAAACAAAATTAAGAAGACGATTAATTGCGCCATAGCCCTCAAAACCTCCGCCTTTCAGCCATCGGGAGGCCAGAATAATGGCGTCCGGATTTTCTTTTGCCTTTTCAACCATTACAGACACAAGAAAAGGGTCGGTGTCCATATCCGCTCCGAGATAAACCAAATGACTTCCTTTTACTAAATCAAAGGCCTCATTGAGGGCAGAGCCTAGGCCGGGTTCTTTTTGCGTGTAAAGCCTTATGGGAATATTTTGAGCAATGTTCTGTAATGTTCCGACAACGCTCATACATTCAGCTGTTGTTTTTTCACAGACGACTACAATTATTTCCTTAATATCCCTACGGTTGCATGTTTGGGTAAGAATCTCCACCGTTTTTCTCAATGAGTCCGTTTCGTCAATGGTGGCGATAATAATAGAAAGATTTTCGAAACGCTTCAAAACTATTCTCCTGAAACGAAAACTGTGCCGGGAACATAACTTCCACGGTATTATACACAATGAATTATATCATCCCGGCAGTATATTTGCAACAATTCCGGTGTGAAAACAGAAGGCTGAAAAAACACTCAAAACTGATATCGCAACAAACTCTTTTGCGGTATAAAATAACCGTTAGAACGAAAATTTACTGCGTTTTTTAAAGGAAAAAGAAAGCGAGAATAAAGATGATTAAACTGTACGGCAACAAAATTTTGAAAAGATGGCTATTTTTGTTGCATTGATTCGCCGTTTATATATAATTAATTATAAAGAGTTTTCAAAGGGAAAATATAATATATAGGGGGAATCGGAATTGGATAAAAAAATCAGAGTGGGTATCATCGGTTGCGGCGGTATCGCCAACGGTAAGCATATGCCGAATTTGGTGAAAAACAAAGATGTGGAAATGACGGCTTTTTGTGACATAATACCGGAGAAAGCCGAACTTGCCGCAGAGAAGTTCGGCTCCGCCGACGCAAAAACCTATACCGACTATAAGAAACTGCTTAAAGACGAAAGTATTGATGTGGTTCATGTTTGCACTCCTAACCGCTCTCACTCTTTCATTACCGTTGCGGCTCTTGAAGCTGGCAAACATGTAATGTGTGAAAAACCCATGGCAAAAACCTATGCGGAAGCCAAAAAGATGCTGGAGGCATCAAAACGCACAGGCAAAAAACTTACCATAGGTTACCAACAGCGTTGGCGCGGCGACTCCCTGTATTTGAAAAAATCCTGTGAAAACGGCGAGCTCGGCGACATCTATTATGCCCGTGCGATTGCACTGCGCAGAAGGGCCGTGCCCACTTGGGGAGTCTTCCTCAACGAATATGAGCAGGGCGGAGGCCCCCTGATTGACATCGGCACACATGCTCTGGATTTGACCCTGTGGATGATGGACAACTACAAGCCGAAGA
>DCTF01000073.1:0-155 GCA_002329225.1 Ruminococcaceae bacterium UBA1447 | reverse complement strand
CTTTCGGTTTTATTGTCATGGAAAACGGCGCAACAATAGTGCTGGAATCCAGTTGGGCGCTGAATTTAGCGGATCCGTATGAGGCAATTACGCTGCTCTGCGGGGATAAAGCCGGTGCGGATATGTTCAACGGGCTGAGGCTTAACTATGTCAAA
>DCTF01000086.1:910-9010 GCA_002329225.1 Ruminococcaceae bacterium UBA1447 | reverse complement strand
ACTTTCATTTTACCGAAAACACCCCATGGATTTTGAAGAATTTCTGTGGGCTACCGGAGATAATGCAACGAATGAACTTTTAAAAAAAGTTTATAATGAAAAAATCTCGTTGGGTCAGGAACAGAATAGAGATTTAATGAGAAAGTTTCGGTTATATATGTTAGTCGGCGGCATGCCTCAAGCCGTAAAAGCGTACACGGATACCAATAACTTCAAATTCGTAGATGAAGTTAAACGGGATATTGTCAGTTTGTATGAGGAAGACTTTTATAAAATTGACCCAAGCGGGAAGATATCAATGCTCTTTGATTCAATACCTTCAGAACTGAGCAGGGCTTCTTCAAGATACCAAGTCTCCAGCGTGTTGAAAAATCAACGGGCATCAGCAATATCTAATGAAATTGCCGAGTTGGTTGCATCAAAAACAGTTCTCATTTCTTATCATTCAAATGATCCGGCAGTTGGAATGTCGACAAGTTTAAATATGGAACAATTCAGGCTGTTTTTAGCGGATACGGGTCTGATAGTAACTTTAATGTTTAAAGATAAAGATTTTACGGAAAACATTATTTATGAAAAGTTGTTAAGTGATAAATTACCTAAAAACTTAGGAGTGCTTTACGAAAACATCGTTGCTCAAACTTTAGCTTTCAATGGGAATAAGTTGTTTTACTACACTTTTTATGATGAGATGCAGAAAAGGAGTTTTGAAGTGGACTTCCTTTTGGCGCAAGGCAACAAAGTCAGTCCCATTGAGGTGAAGTCGTCGAATTATAGAAAACACAGGTCGCTTGATGAGTTTTCAAATAAGTATTCGGGTAGAATCAATTCTAAATATGTTGTCCATACAAAAAATTTGAAAAAGCACGGCGATTTGCTTTATTTACCTTTCTATTTGGTGCAGTTTATCAAGTAGTTTATTCTTCAACCGCCCGGGAGGTCTAACAGGAATTATGTGGATTACGATGTCAATTCTCTCCGCCGTCTTTGCAGGGCTTACATCAATACTTGCAAAAAGCGGAATTAAAAAAACGGATTCCGATGTTGCAACAGCTATAAGAACCGTTGTTGTTTTGATTTTTTCATGGCTGATGGTTTTCATAAAAGGCTCGGCCGCAACTGTTGTTGATATTGATAAAAAGTCGTTAATCTTTTTGATTTTATCGGGTTTGGCAACCGGCGTNNGAATGTCAACAAGGTAGTCCCGGTTGATAAATCGAGTACGGTACTGACCGTGATATTGGCAATTATCCTTTTCGGAGAAACCAAAAACCTGGCCGTAAAACTTATCGGTACGGCATTACTCGCTGTCGGAATTTTTCTGATGGTGGAAAAGAAAGACAGCGAAAACAAAGAAGAACGCAGCATATGGCTGCCTTATGCAATCGGTGCCGCCGTGTTTGCCGCCTTAACGTCGATTCTTGCAAAGGTCGGCATAAGCGGAGTGGAGTCAAACCTCGGCACGGCAATCAGGACGGGCGTTGTTCTTATAATGGCATGGCTGATTGTGTTTATAAAAGGCAAGCAAAAAACGATTAAGACAATTGATAAAAAGGAACTCGGGTTCATTGCTCTTTCAGGCTTGGCAACCGGAGGCTCGTGGCTTTGCTACTACTATGCCATTCAAAACGGTATCGTCAGCGTCGTCGTTCCGATTGACAAACTCAGCATTTTAATTTCAATCGCTTTTTCATATTTTGTTTTTAAAGAAAAGTTGAGCAAAAAAGCGGCAATCGGCCTGACTTTAATGGTGGTCGGTACGCTTGCAATGGCTGTTTTTGCGTAAAGGATTACCGCAAAACTCTCCGGCAAAACGTAAAATTCTTAAACATTTACAGGGGGCACCTTATGTTGTGGTTTTTTTTCGGTGTATTGGCGATCATTACGGCAATACTGAACTTGGTTTTTGCAATGACGGGTAAAACAAACAAGTGGTTCGGCTTTATAAGTTTATCATCAACGGCATTGACGGTATGTGCATTTTACAGCGATGCCGCCGGCAGAGTGATTCAGGAGGATTGGAGCGCTCTGACGGATATACTGCCTACTTCATCAATAGCACTGTGGGTTTGTGTCGTCCTTTCCATATTAATCAATGCCGTTCCGCTGCTCAAAAAATCAAAGTAGTCTCAGGCTCGTTTTAATCCGATAACAAAAGCCGGGCAAATTATTATCGCTCGGCTTTTGTTAGTTTTGTGCCACACGGCAATATTGGGGGAGAACAAACGAGTTTTATTAAAAAGCGAAGCGGTCGTAATAGCGTTTAAAAACAAACGCCAAAAAATGCGTTTGCTTTGGTATCCTTATTAAATTAGCGAAAAAATTTTTCAAACCGTCTCATTGCATATACTGAAAAAAAGCACTATTCTTATGTTGGGAGGTGGCTAAAATGGCTAACGAAGAAAAAAAGGATTTCAACGCAATGCTGCATGACAGCAAAGACATGCCTAAAATTCAAACAATCACGGATGAGGCAAGCATCAAAAAATATGGTGGGGACAGGATGTACTTTGCCCCTCCGATTGACTATGATACGATAATGAGAATGGTGCCGTTCGGCAAAGTCATCACTGTCGGCAAAATCCGCGAGCATTTTGCTGCCAAATCGGGTGCAGATTTTACGGAACCAATCACGGCAGGAGTTTTTGTTTCTATTGCCGCATGGGCAAGTCATCAACGTGAAGAGGACAAAACTCCTTACTGGAGGACGTTGAAAGCAAACGGGGAGTTAAATGAAAAATATCCCGGCGGCGTAACAGTCCAGAAGGAAGAACTTGAAGCGGAGGGTCATACGATAATCCAAAAGGGCAGAAAAAATATCAGATACTACGTCAAGGATTATGAATTTGCCCTCTTTGAACCGGATTAAACAAGACCGCAAAAACATAAAATATCGGATAAAATTCATACAATTCTGTTTTGTTACAGAGCGTAACAGGCATGTTACAGTACGTTCCTTGTGTTTTCAGTACCCGGAGCTGTAAACTGAAGTCAGCGAAACACACAAAAAAACAGGAGGGTTAGAATTATGACTTTTGGAGAAAAACTGAAAACAGCAAGAAAAGAAGCCGGATATTCCCAGGAACAACTTGCGGATTTGCTTATGGTGTCCCNNTGGGAGTCGGACAAAGGAATGCCCGATATCGGTAATTTAAGAGCGATTTCACAAACATTGAGTACAAGCATTGATTACCTCGTTGATGACGGAACCAAATTGGATATGTCAATCGTTCGTAAGCCCATAAACTTACAAGCGTACACGGATGGAAAAGTCAATCTTCTTTCACAAAAGAAAATCAAGGACAAGGTTGTTCGTGCAGAATATCCGAATGCGGAGATTTTTACCCTCATTGGGACGGAAAAACTGACGAAAGGTGAGAAAATTGCAGATTTTTTAGTTTTTATTTTTTCGCCGCTTGTGAACATTATTCCGCTCATGAAAAGTTTTGATAATGTTGATAATGAATTTTATCTTGTCAACGATGCGGACAAACAGTATTTGGCGGTCGTTACGAAAGAGTTCATTGAAAGCAGAGAAATAATCGATAAAGTTACCGATACAAAATTTACCCTTGGAAACTATCGCTTCATAAAATGCCGGTATAAAGTAAAATAAACCGTCTTGTGGCAGAGCAATCAAATATCAAGATTGCTCTGCCGTTGCAAATAAAAATTCTGAATCAACCCATAACTTTCTCGTTGCTGCATATAAAATGATTAAAAATATGCAGCAAATCCTCTTTATGGGTTGATTTTCTGCATATAAAGAGGTATATTAATATGCAGAAACGGAGAGGATATGATGAGAAAGTTTGATTATTCTTTTTTGGATAACGGATTGCTTCCGGCAAATCTTATCAGCATAACGGGCAGTATTTATTCGTTGCGTACCGCTGCCGGAACACGAAAAGAGGAATATGCACAAGTGTTTACCGAGCTGGAAGCCATCGCAAAGTTGCAGTCGGTAAAAAGCTCCAATGCTATTGAGGGCATTGTGACCAGTGATCAGCGTATTTCGGAGATTGTGAACCAACGTAGCGCACCCTTTAACCATAATGAGGCGGAAATTGCGGGTTATCGAGATGCTCTCAACGTCGTTCACAGCGGATATGAGCATTTATCATTTGGCGAACATGACATTTTAGCACTTCATAAAACGATGATGTCCGTTGCCGGGTACGAGTTTGGCGGTCAATACAAGGTAACGGATAATGTGATAATGGAGATTGCGGCGGACGGAACAAGGAGCGTCCGGTTTCGTCCCATTCCGGCTGAGCAAACTGAACACGCCATGCAGCAGCTTGAACTTGCGTATCTGGATGCTTGCTCTAACGCAAACATAAATCAACTTCTGCTTATTCCCTGTGTGATTCTGGATTTTTTATGTATCCATCCGTTTCAGGACGGCAACGGAAGAATTTCCCGACTTCTTTCGCTTTTGCTGCTCTACAAGAATGGATTTGACGCCGGAAAGTATATCTCCTTTGAGGAACAGATTAATAACTATAAGGTGCAATACTATGAGGCGCTCCGCCAATCCTCCGAGGGGTGGAATACGAATGAAAACGACTATATACCTTTTATCAAAAATTTTCTTTCTACACTGTATATGTGCTACAAGGAACTGGACAAGCGTTTTGCCGTTGTTCACGGTAAAAAAGTTACAAAAACCGCCCGTATTGAAGCAGCCGTGCTTGGCAGTCTGACACCTGTTTCCAAAGCGGAGATATGTGCAATTCATCCGGACATAAGCCCTACTACGGTGGAGGCGGTTCTGGGAAGAATGGTAAAAGATAAGCGGATTAAACGAATAGGAGAATCAAGAAGTTCAAGATATATCCGCAACGATAAAAATTTGACATAGAGCTTTCATTCCCCATTGAGATAATTTTTCCAAATCCGCTAGCAAACTTGTAAGGTTTCGGCTAAAATAACATCGTTTGTTAAATCAGCCGAAGATTATTGCAAAATACGGTAGCATTACTTTGAAATAAAAAATTAACCCCGAATAATTCAGATGCAACCCGGCCTGAATTATTCGGTTTTTTTTGACGGCATATCCAAATGAACCCAAATGTAACAGGTGAAAAACACAGCACAATTGCCCGCCGCCCGCATTGCTAATCACTCTCCGGAGTGTTATAATTCTAAAAACAATTGCGAGTGCTGTAACGCACCCGCCGTTTTTCCTTGAACGGCTCGCAGGTGAACGCCGATACGGGTTGCCGGGGAGCCAAATCCCTTCCTAAGAGAGCCGACTAAAATTCAAAGGAGTGTTCGTCTAATGTTGAAGTTTATGAGTCTGTTGCTGAGTTTAATCTTTGTTTTTTCTTCTTCGGTGATTTTTCCCGGTGGCGGAGATGCAAATTGTGAGCTGACCATTGCGGTCACCGCCGACCCTCACTATACCGTTCCCGCAGAGCGGATTGGAGGGAATATTGATGACCCGATTTTCTGGTATGCCAACCGCCGTGCCGCCCTGGAAAATGAAATCGGCTTTATTATCGACGAGTTCCTACGCCAATGTGCCGGGAATGAATGTGAGTATATCTTAATTGCCGGCGACTTGAGCGGCAACGGGCGCACTAATCCGGAACAGCACCATGGCATTGCGGAAAAACTTGCCGCCTTTGAGGAAGCTACCGGTAAGCAGGTGTTTGTCATTAACGGCAATCACGATGTCGCTTATAACGGTGAAACGGATGTTGACGACTTTAAGACCATCTACGCCCCCTTCGGCTATGATGAAGCCATTACCGTGGACCCCGACAGCTGCTCCTATGCCGCCGACTTAAACGACACTTACCGTCTTTTAGCGCTTGACAGTTGCGACCACTCCGTTTCCAGCGCCGACGGGCTTACCGACGCCAAAAAATCATGGCTGCGCACACAGGCCCTGCAGGCTCGTAAGGAAGGAAAATCCGTTATCCTGATGATGCACCACAACCTGCTTGACCATATACCTGCACAGCGCATTTTCAGCAGAGATTTTATCGTCCGCAATCACTTGTCCACCGCCGAATCTTTCGCAAACCTGGGCATCCATGCGGTTTTCACGGGCCATGAGCATTGCAGCGACGTTGCGGTTTACACCGGCACCCTCGGCAACAGAATCTATGATTTTTGCACCACCGCCCTGATCATGTATCCTTTGCAATACAGGATGGTTACTTTTTCCAAGAACAGGATTGAATATGAGGCAAGGACGATAGATTCCATCGACACCGATGCGCTGACCGCCCAAGTTGCCGGTTATACTCCGGCGCAGATTGCACTTATGAATGAGGGCCTCAATGATTACGCTTTGGGCTTTTTAAAGGCGGGCATACGCCATCGTTTGGCAGATTCCCTTTCTATGGAAAAAATCGGCATTGCCGAAGGCGAACCTTATTACAATCTTGTAAAAACCGCCACGGACGGGTTGAATGACATCCTTGCCATGCCCCTTTACGGGGAAGGCAGCGCCGCAGAGCTGGCGGCAAAGTACGGGATTGAAATCCCCGCAAGCCCTTACAAAAACGGCTGGGAACTTGCAATGACTTTGGTGGCTGCCCACTTTGCCGGCAACGAAGATAAAACTTTGGAGAGCACGGAAGTAACAATCCTCCTCAGAATGATTGCCCTTATCCTGCGGGATGACCTTGCGGGCGTTGCCGACGAAGTTTTCTTAAACGCTGCAAATGAGCTTTTGACAAATAACGGCGATGACGGCATTGCCGGGAGGCTGACCATGTTCGCCTCCAATACTTATGGGCCGATTACTCCGGGCGAATACTTTATGCTGGCGCTTATTGCTCCGCTTCTCCATGGGTTTGCCTATGACAGCGACGGCGTGGACGACAATAACGGAGTCCTCACCGGCTTTGCGCCGGAAACGCCCGAAGAAGCGGCGGCAAACAGGGATGAAGCCTTAAAAGCCCTGACGGAAAAAATCCTTTTCTCATTGGAACTGATGAAAAAATACTTCGTAAAGGGTCTGTTTTAACCCGTTATAGCCCTTTTGCTTAACCCTCCCGCATGATGATATATCCAAGGAGGAGGATTAAATGCTTACACAACGCTTGGGTGACTATCTGCAAAATGATGATAAGTTCATCGAGGACTTCCTCACAATTGTCGGTGAAAATCCCGGCTCATGTGACGAGGTTTGGTTTGCCGGCGATTACGGTTTCCCTCCGATTGAAAAGCACCGTGAAAGTGCGGCAAAAATCCGTCAATCCGCCGAAAAGTTCCGTGCGGCAGGCTTGCGGGTTTCTCTGCAAATCAGCAACACCGTCGGTCACGGGCAATATATGTCCGCACGCGACTGCAGCGGGCTGGTTTATGACGGCTCCGCCGTTGAGCATATGACGGGGCCGGACGGGTCAACCGCCGGCTACTGCTTTTGCTGGAACGGCGAAAACTTCCGCAAATACATTGTTGACATGCTTAAAGAATATGCAAAGATGAAGCCCTACTGCGTCTGGATTGATGACGACTTGCGTGCGACCAATCATGCTCCGTTGCAACAGGGCTGTTTTTGCGATGCCTGTATAGAAAAATTCAACACAAAGTACGGCTCGGCTTTTAACCGTAAAGAACTTGTCGAAGCAATAAACTTCGGCGATATCTCATGGCGCGAAAAGTTTGTGGAGTTTATCAGGGACGGACTGTACGATTTTACATATCTTATGTCAAAAACCGTCTGCGATGTTTCTCCCGACAGCTATATCGGGTTCCAATACTGCGCAAACGGCGGCTATACCGGCTACGGATATGATTTTATCTTTGACGCCATGCGAAAAGGCAGCGGCAAAAATCCCAAAAGCCGTCCGGGCGGCGGAGCGTACAATGACCACAATCCCAACGAACAGCTGAAAAAATCTTTCTTTATCAGTTGGCAGAACAGTATGCTGCCGGACTATGTGACGGAGATTCGCCCCGAAATCGAAAACCTCCCGGATGTTGTCTACGGCAAGACCCCTGCGGGAACCTGCTTTGAAACATCTATATACCTGGCTTCGGGCGCCAACGCCATGAGTTATGCCATGGTGATGAATTTATTTGACCCGATGCAGTATCATGCAAAGTTCTTCCGGGATTTTGCCCGGCACAGACCGT
>DCTF01000086.1:0-881 GCA_002329225.1 Ruminococcaceae bacterium UBA1447 | reverse complement strand
TTTATCTTCTGCACGGCGATGTTGCGGCAATGCTGACGTCCGATGATGTTGAATACCTTTTGAGCAAACCCGTGCTGACGGACGGCGCCGCACTCCACAACCTTATCCAAATGGGCTACGGAGATTGCTTCGGGGCTGACGCCGTTCCGATTAACACGACCCGGTTGAGTGAAAAGTTTATCCCGCACTCGGTCAATGAGGGCATTGAATCAAAAACCTGGTCACAGAGCTTTTTTTACACAAGCGGCCATGCTGTTAAGGATTTGGACGGCACGAGCGAAGCCTTCGGCGTCTATTATACCGACAGCTTAAACGTCCCCAAATTGGATATGGATTCCCAATATCCATACGGCGTTGCAAACGCAATTGTGCGCACAGGCAAAAAAGCCAAGTGGGCGGTATTCGGGCATAACCCGTGGGTGACCGTCATCAGTTATGACAAGCGCAGACAGTTGCTCCGGGCAATGGATTATATCGCCGGTAAAAAAAGGCTCCCCGCTATACTTGACTCCTATCAGCAGGCGGTCTTATTGCCGCGCGAAAACGGCGCACATCAGACAACAAGCGTTTCCGTCCTCAACTGCACAATCGGTAAAACGGAAGAACTCACCCTTCGCCTCCGTAATCCCCTGGGTACGGACTTCTCTTTTATGTCCGCCGCAACCGCCTCCGTAAAGCTGCCTTTCAGTAAAGACGGAGAAGATTTTCTTGTTAAATTGCCGCCCCTTGAACCGTGGACGGTGGGGACTGTTTTTTGCGAATGAAGAGTCTGATTGATTATATATATAGCACAGCCGGAAGTGTGAAACGGGAGGCCCGGTATTGATGAAGGAACAGCTGAAATCCAAACAGCGGGTTGCGGACCACGGAGAGGTTTTTAC
>DCTF01000170.1 GCA_002329225.1 Ruminococcaceae bacterium UBA1447 | reverse complement strand
TAATTAGTTTCGCTTTGTTGATTACATCTGTCCCGTTTTTCGCCATACAAGCCAAAGCTGCAACAGACTCTTTGCAGTTTAACGCTGACGGAAAGTTCAGGATAATGCAGGTAACCGATATTCAAAGTGACCAGAACGTCAGTTCGCGTATAACTTCGGTTCTTGTTGATGCAATTACACGATATAGTCCTGATTTAGTTCTTTTCACGGGCGACAATATTAAAGGCTCGATTTCCGCCGCCAACTTCAGGACTTCCGTGGACAAGTTTTTAGCACCGATTATTAACAGTAACACCAAATTTGCAGTCACCTTTGGCAACCACGATGCGGAAAGCAGTATTATTGGAAACCCCGGCTCTAAAACCGAGCAATACGAGTACTACGCAACTAAGGGGGGCAACCTGTTTATTAACCACGATGTAGTCGAACTCACCGGTGTGGGGAACGGCGTTATCCCCATCTATCCGCATGGCCAAACGGAGGGCACACCGGCTTATCAGATATATTTGATGGATTCCAACGATACCCCCTCCTCCGGTTCCTATGACTGCCCTTACACGGATCAGATTGATTACTATGTACAGCGAAGCCTGCAATATCCGGATGTACCTTCCCTGTGGTTTATGCACATTATAGTACCGGATGTTTATGATTTGATGATTAAAGACAATAACGGCAAAAGAGGAGGAGCACTGCCTTACAGTCTGGACAAATGGGCGCTTAATCCCTCATACATAAATTGGGAACGATCGTCTTCAAATGTGTATGATGACATTTTCCGTGAAGGTCCGTGTCCCGCTAATTTTAACATCTATACCTCGGTTGCTCACCGTTCCTCTTCTTCATACGGCAGCAAAACTCTTTATGAGGCCTGGCGGGACTACGGTAACATGAAAGGAGCATACTTCGGCCATGACCATCTGAACGAATTTACATTAACTACACCGGACGGAATTGATCTGGGTTACGGTGATTCTACGGGTTTGGTGTTCGGCTATAAAGATGATGACCCCGGAGTGAGCATATATGAACTGAATATTGACGGGACATATACAAACGAGTTTTCAGCGGAAAGCGATTTGGCCAAAGTCATGATAAGCTTTGACGCCAATGGCGGAACCGGCACAATGAAAAGCCAGCTTGTCAACAAATACGCCATGGTTAATTTGAATCTGAACACCGGTATTACCAAGCCCGGCTATCATTTTATCGGCTGGAACACCAAAGCTGACGGCACCGGACTTTTTATTGAAGACGGAGGAACGGTAAATTCCGGCTCTGAAGATTTTACACTTTATGCGGTTTGGCAAAAAAGAGTGGAAATCACTTTTGATGCCAACGGAGGAACCGGAGGTTACGGTCCCGTTTCACTCGTTGTGGGAGCGAGCCTTACTCCGCCCGAAGTGATAAAAACAGGCTATACATTCACCGGATGGTCTCCGCATGTTCCGCCCGTTGTACCTGACACAAACACGGTATATGTCGCACAATGGTCAATTAACAGTTACACCATGACATTTGACGCTAACGGCGGAGAAGGGGGCATTTCTCAAACACTCGAGTACAACTCTCCCCTGACGGCTCCAACTGTAACCCGTAAGGGTTATACCCTTGCAGGATGGCAACCCTCGGTTCCGAGCAGAGTACCGGCTCAGGATACTGTTTACACAGCGATATGGAATGTTAATTCTTATACGGCGACTTTTGAACCTAACGGCGGCACCGGGGGAGGTTCCTTTTTAGTGAACTTTGGAGAACCTTTGGAGGCGCCGACAGTTAGTAAAGAAAATTATACTTTTGATGGCTGGGAACCTGCTGTTCCGCCAACTATGCCTGACAGGGATATGACTTTCACTGCAAAATGGAATGCTAATACTTTTAATGTGGTATTTGACGCCGCCGGCGGTGATGGAGGATGTGAACTGCAAATACCGTATAACTCCACACTGACACCCCCGACGGTGACTCGTTACGGTTATGAATTTGTGGGTTGGTATCCTCAAGTACCGGAATTTATGCCTGCGGAAGAATTATATTTCACTGCGGTTTGGGAACCGGTAATGTTTGCCTATACATTTGACCCGGGCGGCGGCACCGGCGGCCGAAGCGGAATGTTTTATCTTTGGGATTCCCTCGAAGATTGTGCCCCTGTAGTTACAAAGCCGGGCTACACTTTTGTCGGTTGGGAACCGGAAATCCCCGATCCGCCCCCTGCGCATCAGGTATATTTTACAGCGCAGTGGGTTGCAAACGACTATCTCATAACATTTGACGCCAACGGAGGCGAAGGCGGCTACAGTACCGTCATGAAATGCGGTTCAGAGCTTATCGCACCGACGGTTGTCCGAACCGGTTATATTTTTGCCGGTTGGGAACCGTCTGTCCCCCCCACAGTACCCGGTGAAGATACAACTTTTGTAGCGCAATGGGCTGTAATCAGATATTGCATAACCTTTGATGCCAACGGCGGTGAAGGCGGAACAGTTGAGTTTTTAAGGCAAGGCTCCCCTATCGTCCCGCCGGTTGTCACACGGGCAGGGCACGAATTCCTCGGGTGGACACCGGATGTTGACGACTATGTAGGTACAACTGATTTAACTTATACAGCTCTTTGGAAGCCGCTTCCACCCTCCATAAATCCTCGTGAAAACTCCACGACAGTCATCGATTACCAGGAAAGCTATATATACGGTCTCAAACCCGGGTTGACACCGACTGCTTTTGAGAAAAGCTTTGTGCTGGTTTCAGGATATGGTCGTTTAGAGTATGAAACTGCGAGCGGGTTGTTGGGAACCGGTTCAAAGGTTAATTTTATTGATAACTCCACAAATGAAATTCTGCAATCTTTCACCGTAATTATTTACGGCGATGTTAACGGGGACGGCAACATTGACGATGGGGATAGCGCACAGATTACCGACTATGAGCACGGCTTTTATGATTGGAGCGATGTTTCTTATCGGTATCTTGCCGGAGATCTTAACGGCGACAGTTGCTTAGACTCCATGGATGCCTCAATAGTATGCGATGTACTGAACTATATGCTATATGTTGATCAGATAACCGGGTTGTCTTATTCATACTAATCTAATTACTGCTTTTATATTAACTAAAAACAGAAACACGGAACTACTAACATAGAAGACTCCGTGTTTCTGTTTGATATTTAGCTTTCATATCGTTCAAGCCTAATTTATTTTAAAAAGGCAATAACAACGAAAAAACTTTTTTTGTTTTTTGCTTGACATTCCAAAAGAGTCAGGATATAATCTGACCATATCAAAACCGCTGACCAAGATTAGTAAGGTCGTCAACCACCTCAAAGAGAGTCGCAGACGGTGTAATTGCGGCAGGCAGGGTCGATTTGAATGGGCTTGCGAGGGCAGACCGAAAGCGGAGTTTATCCGCAAGTAGTTTCTGACGGGGACTTCACCCGTTATCAGGGAAGGGTGCATGTGAAGTGCGCTAAAGCGAGAGGATGTAAATCGGTTTTATACGATTTTATCAATTAGGGTGGTACCGCAGGAGAATGGCTCTTGTCCCTTTTGGGACGGGGGTTGTTTTTTTTACTGAAAGGAGTGGTTTTTATGACAAAACTTAATAACCGAAATGAACTGACGGTCTTTCGATGGTGACAGTTATAAAAAAACAAAACCTAATGGATATCAGCCATTTAAGTATTATTACTGAAAATTTAATTGTTTCTAAAATTGAAAGGAGCGGCAGAAATGTCAAACAAAAATAATGTCCCTTATCGTATTAATCTTCCGGAAGAACTTATCCCCCGGCAATGGTATAACCTGTGCGCCGATATGAAAGAAAAGCCTGACCCCATGCTGCACCCCGGCACACTTAAGCCCTTAACCGAAGAAGAACTTTATCCTATTTTTTGCAAAGAGCTTTCCCGTCAGGAACTGGACGATACCACACAGTATATTGATATTCCCCAAGGCATAATCGATTTTTATAAAATGTGCCGTCCGTCACCCCTTATTCGGGCTTATTGCCTTGAAAAAGAACTGGGAACTCCCGCCAAACTCTACTACAAATTTGAGGGCAACAATACCTCCGGCAGCCATAAATTGAATACCGCCATTGCTCAGGCCTATTATGCCAAAGAGGAGGGCATAACTTCTCTCACTACTGAAACCGGCGCCGGACAGTGGGGAACCGCAATGGCAATGGCCTGTGCCTACTATCGCATTCCACTTATTGTTTATATGGTAAGCGGCAGTTATAATCAGAAGCCTTATCGTAAAAGTGTTATGGAAACCTTTGGAGCCTCAATCTTCAGCAGTCCTTCGGGCACAACAAAGGTCGGCCGTGATATTCTTGAGAAGTTCCCGGGCACCTCGGGCTCGCTGGGCATCGCCATCTCCGAAGCGGTGGAAAAAGCCGTTACCACCCCAAATACCAGATATGTCTTGGGTTCGGTGTTAAATCATGTTCTTCTCCATCAGTCAATTATAGGTTTGGAGACAAAAGCTGCTATGGACATGTACGATGAGTATCCCGATATTGTAATAGGCTGTGCCGGCGGCGGTTCCAACTTAGGCGGCTTTATTGCTCCCTATATGAAAGACAAGATTGAGGGCAAAAGCGATATCCGCTTTATCGCAGTGGAACCCGCTTCCTGTCCCTCCCTCACTCGGGGTAAATATGCCTATGACTTTGGCGATACGGGCAAGATGACTCCGCTGATGAAAATGTACACCTTGGGCTGCGAGTTCATCCCCTCCTCCAACCATGCGGGCGGTCTGCGCTATCACGGC
>DCTF01000168.1:11050-23782 GCA_002329225.1 Ruminococcaceae bacterium UBA1447 | reverse complement strand
GAGAGAAAATCTCCCCTACTCGATCTTGTAAAAGGCGGTCTTTATAGGTATAATTATAGCTAATTTATATTGATTGGCGTTTTAAAGAGGTGGAAACTTTGCGTATTGATGAAATGTTTAAGAAGAATGAAGTAACAATGTCGTTTGAGGTGTTTCCGCCTAAAACCGACTCCGCTTTTGACTCGGTACTGAGCGCCGTAAACGAACTTGCCGGAATTTCGCCCGCCTATATGAGCGTTACCTACGGCGCAGGCGGAGGTACTTCTAAAAATACGGTTAAAATCGCTACCCATATTCAGCAGGATTTGGGTATCACCGCTTTGGCTCATTTGACCTGCGTATCCTCATCCAAGCAGCAGGTTTCCGGAATTATAGACCAACTGGAAGAGTCGGGCATAACAAACGTACTTGCTCTCAGAGGGGATATCCCCAAGGATACGGTGTTCCCGGAGGCGGGGCATTATAAATATGCATATCAGCTTATTGAAGAAATTAAAAGCAGGGGCAGGNNNAGGCGCTGCCTGTTATCCGGAAGGTCATGTTGAAAGCGTCAACAAAGATGATGACCTGGACTATTTAAAGGCAAAGGTTGAAACGGGCTGCGACTTTTTAGTGACTCAAATGTTTTTTGACAACAATGTTATGTACACGTTTTTATATAACGCCATGCGTAAAGGTATTGATATCCCCGTAACGGCGGGGATTATGCCTTTGACAAATATCCGTCAGATAAATACTATCTGCGATTTGGCCGGAACCCCTCTGCCTACCAGGTTTAAGGCTATGGTTGACAAGTTCGCCGACAAACCGGAGGCTCTGAAGCATGCCGGTATAGTCTATGCCACCGAGCAGATAATCGACCTGATTGCAAACGGAGTAAAGGGGATTCATCTTTACACAATGAATAAGCCCGATGTTGCAAAGAGCATAGTTGCCAACCTTTCCGGCATAATTGATTAAACCGCAATATATTTAGAAAGTGAGTTTATACGCAATGGGTCTGCTTGACCGAATCGGTAAAAAACATTTATTTTTTGACGGCGCCATGGGTACTCTTTTGCAGGAAAGGGGCTTAAAACCCGGGGAACTGCCGGAAAATATGAACCTGCGCGCTCCCGATGTAATCACCGGTATCCATCGGGAATATGTGGAAGCCGGTTGCGATATTATCATTGCAAACACATTCGGCGCAAACAGGGTAAAGCTCGAAGGCACGGGTCTTGATGTTCAGACCGTGGTTGCCGCTGCAATCAATAACTGTAAAGCGGCAATAAAGACGGCAAAAACAACAAAAGAGCATTATATAGCCTTGGATATGAGTTCCACCGGCAAACTGCTTGAACCCTTCGGAGAGCTCTCTTTTGAAGAGGCCGTTGATATATATAAAGAACAGGCGATGTGCGGTGAGGCGAACGGCGCCGACCTTTGTATTATTGAAACCATGACGGATACTTACGAGATGAAAGCCGCTGTCATTGCCGTGAAGGAAAATACAAATTTGCCGGTGTTCGCCACCTTTTCTTTTGATGAAAGAGAAAGGCTGTTGACCGGCGGCGATATTATTTGCACAGCGGCATTGCTGGAAGGCCTGGGTGTAGACGCCTTGGGGATTAATTGCAGTTTCGGGCCTAAAAAAATGAAGGGACTTCTGACTCGGCTTGCGGAGTTCTCTTCCCTGCCGATTATCTTTATGCCCAATGCCGGTATGCCTGTCTTCAGAGACGGCAAGACCGTTTTTGAACTTTCTCCCGAAGAATTTGCTCAGGAAATGGCCCAGACTGCGGCTGTAAAAGCCCAGATTTTAGGCGGCTGCTGCGGAACCACTCCCGCCCATCTTAAAAAGACGATTGAACTTTGCGCCGATATAACTCCGCCTCCCGTAACCGAAAAAGATATAACTGCGGTTGCCTCCTACTCCAAGTCCTGCATCATAGGTGAAAAGCCCGTAATAATAGGGGAACGTATAAATCCCACCGGCAAAAAGAAGTTTAAAGAGGCCCTTTTGAATGGCGATTTTGATTATATTGTCGAACAGGGTGTTGAACAGCAAGAGGCCGGAGCGGATATCCTTGATGTGAATGTGGGTATCCCCGGTATCGACGAGGGCGAGGTGCTTTTGCGTGCGGTGAAGGAGCTTCAGACTTCGGTCACTTTGCCCTTGCAAATTGATTCAGGCGATCCTCAGGCTATGGAAAAAAGCGTAAGGGCATATAACGGCAAGCCCATGATTAACTCGGTCAGCGGTAAAGAAGAATCCATGCGCCAAATTTTCCCCATAGCCAAAAAATACGGCGGAGTTGTGGTTGCCCTTACTCTGGACGAAAACGGCATACCGCAAACCGCGGAAGAACGTTTGCAAATTGCCCGCAATATCCTTGCCGTTGCGGAAGAATACGGTATCAACAGAAAGAACATAATAGTCGATACGCTTACTATGACCGTGGGCGCTTCGCCCGATGCGGCAAAGGTAACGCTGGACGCCTTGGAACTTGTTCAAAAAGAGTTGGGCGTAAAAACGGTTTTAGGGGTGTCCAATGTTTCATTCGGCTTACCTCAGAGGGATGTAATTAATGCAACATTTTTTGCCGAGGCCCTCTGCTACGGGCTGGATGCGGGGATAATAAACCCCTTGTCCGATGCGATGATGAATACATATTATTCCCACAACGCTCTTAGCGCCCATGACCCGCTTTGCCTTGATTACGGCAACTATATTCAATCGCTGACTCAGACCAAAGCTCAAACCCGGCCGGAAGAAACGCAGACTCCCTTGTTTGCCGCTATAAAAGGCGGAATTTCTCAGAAAACTTTTGACTTGACTAAAGAAGAACTTGAGGATAAAAACCCTCAACGGATTGTTGACGAAATTCTTGTCCCCGCTTTGGACGAGGTGGGTAAGGGCTTTGAAAAAGGCACCCTGTTTTTACCCCAACTCATTAAAAGCGCCGAAGCGGCACAAAATGCCTTTGCGGCAATAAAAGAGGAACTTTTAAAAAGCGGAGCCGAACAGAAAATAAAGGGCAGAGTNNCCACGACATCGGTAAAAACATTGTAAAAGTAATGCTGGAAAATTACGGTTTTGAGGTTTTGGATTTAGGGCGGGATGTATCCTCTGAAAAAATACTTGATACGGTAAAAAAAGAAAGCATTGAACTGGTAGGTTTGAGCGCCCTTATGACCACTACCGCCCCCGCTATGGAAAAAACTATTAGACTTTTGCGTTCAAATAATATAAAATCTCGGGTGATGGTTGGCGGAGCGGTAATAACCGAAGAATACGCCAAACAAATCGGCGCCGATTTTTATGCTCCCGATGCCATGGCCGGAGTTGCGGCGGCGGAAGAAGTGTTCGGCTGAAACAGGCGGAGCCTGCAAAAATAAATAGTCAAAAAACTTGAAAAGGAGCAATTGTATGAAAATCACGTTTATGGGTGCCGGCAGTACGGTTTTTGCAAAAAATGTTTTGGGCGACTCCATGTGTGCGGAAGCTTTGAGAGAAAGCGAGATTGCCCTCTATGACATTGATGCAAAAAGGCTTGAAGAGTCCTACATTATGGTGAATGCCCTTAATGAAAACATTAATGAAGGGCGTGCGAAGATTACAAAGTACCACGATATTCCCAACAGAAAGGATGCCTTGCGGGGCGCCGATTTTGTGGTCAACGCAATTCAGGTAGGCGGCTATGATCCCTGCACAATTACGGACTTTGAAATTCCGAAAAAATACGGTCTTCGTCAAACCATCGCCGACAGTTACGGTGTAGGCGGCATATTCAGAGCGCTGCGCACTATTCCCGTATTAAAAGACTTTGCCGACGATATGCAGGAAGTTTGCCCCGACGCCTGGTTCTTAAATTATACCAATCCCATGGCAATGCTTACCGGCTATATGCTTCGCTATACCGGTGTGAAAACCGTAGGCCTGTGCCACAGTGTTCAGGGTTGCTCCAGAGGTTTGCTTGACAATTTGGATATTGACTATGAATTGCCGATTAAAGAAAAAATTGCCGGCGTAAACCACATGGGCTGGCTTTTGGAGATTTATGATGCTGACGGAACCGACCTTTATCCCGAAATCCGCAAAAGGGCAATAGAGGTTTTAGAAAGCGGAATCACCGATCACCACGACCTTGTGCGTTACGAATACATCAGGCGTTTAGGCTATTACTGCACGGAATCCAGTGAGCATAATGCGGAATACAACAACTTCTTTATTAAAAATTCTCAACCTGAACTGATCGAGCGTTACAACATCCCGCTGGATGAATATCCGAGGCGTTGTATCAACCAGATTGCAAATTGGGAACGGGACAGGCAAAAATACATTGACGGCGATGTAACCCACAGAAGAACAAATGAGTACGCCTCAAATATCATGGAAGCCATTGTCACCGACATACCCTATAAAATCGGCGGCAATGTGTTAAATAACGGCCTGATTACCAACCTGCCTCCCGAGGCTTGCGTGGAAGTCGCCTGTCTGGTTAACCGCTACGGTGTGCAGCCCTGCTATCAGGGCGCGCTGCCCCTGCAGCTTGCGGCAATGAATATGACAAATATTAATGTTCAATTGCTTACAATAGAAGCGGCTGCGACACTTAAGAAGGATTACATTTACCAAGCCGTTATGCTTGACCCCCACGCTTCAAGCGAACTTTCAATTGATGAAATTGTGGCAATGTGTGATGAACTTATCGAAGTTCACGGCGACTGGATGCCCAAATACAAATAAAAATATTTAATCCCTAAAAAAGTTGCTTTCCGCCCGGGAGGCTTCTGCTAAAACCGGGCGGAAAGCGGTTTTTATTATTCAACAGGATGGTTAATTAATGGAAAAATCAAACGGAAATAAACAGATGACTTTTGTCGGCAAAAAAACCATAAGAAAAGGTCTGCATATCAGGCAGGAACGCTTCAAAATAGTGCGTAAAATTGTTGCGCACATGACCAGTGAAAGCTGGCAGAATATACCGCACTGCACCTCCCTTTATGAGCCTGATGTTACGGATTTTATCAATGAATTCAAAACATTGCGTGAAAACCTNNAACCTCCCTGCGGACAAAAAGCTGACCCTGAACACTTTAATGTTCAAGGTTGTAGTTGAAGGGCTGAAAGCCGCACCGCATCTTAACGCATTCTTGGAGTACAACAAAATAAACGCCCGGGGAGCGCTTGATATTGTTGAAGAAATCAACATTTCAATGCCTCTGAAAATTGACGATGAAAACACGATTACCGTCAACGTTCAAAAGGTTAATGATTTAACCCTTTCTCAAATAGGTGAAAAGGTGCTTGAGATTAAAAACAAGGCCCTTAACACCAACCTTGACGAGCTGTACTTCCAGGTCGCTTTCAGGCAGTCGATGGAAGATTTAAGAGAGTTAAAAGTGATTCCTGTTCTTCGCCGTCTTTATGTCAGCCGTGTGGGTAAAGACAAGGTGCATCCTTTGAGCGGCAAGGCAAAAAAAGAATACTACCGCATACCGGAATCTCAGCGTCTTACCATTGAAGATGTGCAGCAGGGTACACTGGTTGTAACCAACATAGGCTCTGTCACACCTAACAGCCCCGTGAGCACCCCGCTGTTGGAAATAATCCCGCCCCAGGTTATAGCCGTTGCCATAGGCCCCTCTATTGAAAAGCCCGGAGTGGTTGTGGAGGACGGAGAAAAAATTATCAAACCCCGCCTGTTTATGCCCATCTGCATAGCCTTTGACCACAGGGCGTTTGACTACTCTGCGGTAGCGCCGTTTATCAAAAAACTTGACGAGATTTTTGCAACCCCCGAAATAATCCGTGAATGGTAACACCTGAAATCAAAAAAGCCGGCCCTGTGCATTTGCACCGAGCCGGCTTTAAATATAGGTTTAATTTGCAATAGGAATAACCGCTTCAATGTCGGGGCTTTCGTCGTAAATCAGGGTTGCCACAAAGCCGGGTAAATCCGAAAGAATCTCATTGCCCTTGGCAAAGCGCTTTACAATCGGCTGCAATCTTTCAAGCAGCGCCATAATCGCCTTATACATCGGGGTGTCGGGGGAGTAATGCTCATTGCCTGCAAAAATATTGCGGACAAGTTCCACAACCAAATCTTTGAGCAATATGTCTTTGACCGATTTGTCAATTTTACGGCTGACAAAAAGCAGTCTGCCCGCCTTTCCAAGAGTGAGCTTTTGCAGAATTTTACCGAAGATTTTGATGGGAACCCTGAACTTCTCGGCGGTTTTGCGTTCCAAACTGAACCCGCCTGAAAGGGACACAAAACGCTCAAAGTCGAAGGCCATGGAGTCAAAGATACCGTTGAGCAGTTCGTCAAAATGGTCTCTGAGGTAAATCTGCGGGTCTTTGCCGCCAAAATCCCAATCAAAGGTGTCAAGTTTTTCCGTGGTTATATGGATATTCTCGCTGTCGATTGTAACTTTTCTTATCGGTGTAGGGTAGCCCACAAGTGAGCCGGTATTCACATCCCAAAACTTATTGCCTTTTTCCGTAGTTATACTGCCTATGTTCAGCATATGGGAGTGACCGGTGAAAACCAACTGAAGCCCCGCATCGGCAAGAATGTAGGGGACTGTCTCATAACCGCCGAGCATATCCCTTTTACTTACAAGAGGATAGGCGGGTGTAGGGGGTAAAACCGGGTGGTGGGTCATGGCAAAAATGTAGTCGCCGTTTTCATGAGCGTCTTTGATTTGCTTTAATATCCATTCAAGGTGGTCTTCGTCATAACCGCAGTAGCTGCGGCCGTTACCGTCGTCATTGAGGGCAAGCAGGCGAAAGCCGGGCGCAAGCTGCGCCACGTAAGANNCCATATTCCGCTATCGCATCTTTAAAACCGAAGTCGTTATAAAAGCCCCTCAGCTCATCCCGATGAACATGAGAACTGTTTGTGTCAATGGTATGCTCTTCATTCAAATCCCGCAAGCCGTAGTCATGGGTGGCGGTTATTACATAAACCCGCTTACCGGCATCTTTCAGGCGTCTGAGTTTTTCGATAAACTCAAGGTGACTGGGGCGCTCCCCGTTGTTGGTCAGGTCGCCTGCGATAAGAATAATGTCGATTTCATCATCGGCAATAAATTTGTCAAAAGCCGCATCGATTATAGCGCCGGATNNTTCTGGTCACAATGATTGGAGTGCCCCAATTCTTTTAAAGAGTAGTAGTGGGTGTCCGTAACAAGGTAAAATTTCAATTCTTTACTCATAACAATCTCCATTACACCGCCGTTGTCCGCTTACAAACGGTAACGAAAGTTTATATTTTATTTTTACACTAATTTAATTACACGCTGATATTTGTCAACGCATGTAATCAAAAAATTATAAACCGGTTTTTTCACGAATATAGTTTCTGGCAAGTAGGGCATACTCAAAGGGGTTGGCTAATGCGGGGTCCTGCTCCGCTTCCACAACAATCCAGCCCTCATAATCATTTGCCGATAGAATGTCGAAAACCGGGGTAAAATCATAATCGCCGTCGCCCGGAACCGTAAAGCAGCCGTGACGCACACAGTCGAGAAAGCTCATGTTCTTTGCCTTGGCTTCTTCCAACGCCTTTTGACGAACACTTTTCAGATGTACATGCTTAACCCGATTAACATATTTTTTAAGTACGGCTATGGAGTCTTCGCCGGCAAAAGCAAAGTGGCCGGTGTCAAAAAGCAAAAACACAAGATTAGGGTCGGTAATTTCCATAAGCGTGTCCACTTCTGCGGCGGTCTGTACCCCCGTGCCCATGTGGTGGTGTACGGTAAAGAACATGTCTTTTTCCCGCGCGAGAGCGCCCATGGCGTTAAAGCCCTTTGCAACAAGCGCCCATTGTTCCTGCGTATATACGGGCTTGTTTTCAAAAATGCTTACCGCTTTACCCTGAATACTGTTGCCCTGCTCCGAGGCGCCGATAACACGGGCGCCCATCTCGTACAAAAAGTCCCTGTGTTTAATAAAGGCGTCAATCGTAGCGTCATAACCGTCACTTAGCAACAGGGAGGAAAACCAGGCGTTGCAAACCTGCAAACCTCTGACTTCAAGCTTGTGCTTCAGTACGGCAACATCTTTGGGATATTTGTTGCCCACCTCACAACCGGCAAAGCCGGCAAGCGCCATTTCGCTTACACATTGCTCAAATGTAATCTCTCCGCCCAGGTCGGGCATGTCGTCGTTTGTCCATCCGATAGGGGCAATTGCAAGTTTTACTTTTTTACTGTTTAACATAATTTATTCCTTCTCCTATTCAGTTATTCAACAGGTGTTTAATACAGACGCGCTTTTTTGATTTCCGCTTCCATGGCTTCCCAAGCCGAACGGACTGCCTCATCTTCGGCGACTTCGGCAACTCCCACACGCCACCAGGCGTCATAGCCGTCGCTCATACTGCCGTGATTGACTTTGATGTCGAATAGAGTGGTAACGGTTTGATTTTTGGCATCTTCCAAAGCGAATTTCAGTTCTTCAAGGCTGTTTATCCTGTAGGCCTTGCAGCCGTAGCCTTCAGCAATTTTGGCAAAATCTATGGGCACAACCTGACCGTCAAGCAGTCCGCTTTCAGGGTTGCGCGCGGTGAAACGGGTGCCGAATGTTTTGGTGCCCTGGCTGTTTTGCAGGTTTTCTATACAGCCCCAACCGCTGTTATCAAAGAGCATAATGTTGATTTTAAGCCCTTCCTGCAAGGCGGTAAAAAGTTCGCTGTGAAGCATCAGAAAACTGCCGTCACCCACCATTGCATAAACTTCCCGTTCGGGTTCGGCTATTTTAACTCCCAGTGCGCCGCAAATTTCGTACCCCATGCAGGAAAATCCGTATTCCATATGATAAGTTTTGGCTATTGAAGAACGCCATAGACGCTGCATACAGCCGGGAAGACTGCCGGAGGAACCTACCGCTATTGAATCCGGAGCAATGAGGTCATTTATTACTCCCAGAGCGGTGGTCTGTGCAAGCCCCTGCTCGGGGATAATATTGCGCACACGATTTGTCTCTTCCAAATAACCGCTTTGCGCCTGCGCGACTTCATTTGACCAGCCTGAAATGTAGTTTTCCGAAAGCAGCATGCCGGTTAAATCCAAAAGAGCCGAATCCGCATCGGCAATCACGGCCGTTGAATCCATCTTGAAAGCGTCAAAAGAACATACGTTAATGCTCAACATTTTAACGGCGGGGTTTTGAAAAAGCCATTTGGAGGCTGTGGTAAAGTCCGTAAGGCGGGTGCCTACCGCAATAATAAGGTCGGCCTGTTTGGCAATCTCGTTGGCGGCGGCGCCTCCCGTGACGCCTATACCGCCCAGATTAAGGGGATGATCCCATCTTATTAGTCCCTTACCCGCCTGAGTTTCACCGATGGGTATATTAAAACTTTCAGCAAAAAACTGAGCCGACTTCCAGGCCTCGGAATAGGTCACGCCGCCGCCGATAATCATCAGCGGTTTACGGCTTTGTTTAATCAGCTCCGTAGCCGCCTCGAGTTCGCGTTTTGAGGCGGGGCGGCGGTCCATATACNNAAATAGTCGGGATAATCGAAGGCCTCGCCCTCCACATCCTGGGGTAAGGCTATACAGACCGCTCCGGTCTGAGCCGGGTCGGTAAGAACACGCATGGCGTTCAGCATGGCGGTCATAAGCTGTTCCGGCCTTACAACACGGTCCCAATACTTGCATACCGCCTGAAAGGCATCGTTTGCCGTGGTGGTATATCCGTCGGGCTGTTCAATCTGTTGTAAAACGGGGTCGGGCTGACGGGTGGCAAAGGTATCGCCCGGCAGTAAGAGCAGGGGAATCCTGTTAGCCGTTGCCGTACCTGCGGCGGTGACCATGTTCAAAGCTCCCGGCCCTATGGAGGAAGTGCAGGCAATAATGCCCCGACGATTTTTCTGTTTTGCATAGGCAATAGCCGCATGAGCCATTCCCTGTTCGTTGTGCCCCTGATAGTAGCGCAGGGAATGTCCGCCCTGTTCAAGAGCCTGACCTATACCCACAACACAGCCGTGGCCGAAAATGCCGAAAATACCGTCGACAAACTTTTCTTCCTTGCCGTCAAAGCTTACGTATTGATTGTCCAAAAACTTTACAAGGGCTTGTGACATTGTAAGTTTCATATTTCCATCTCCCATCCGTACTTAACTTAGGCTTCTGCCGGCCAGATTTCCGCATCGGGGTCTCTCACCCAAAGGTGTTCGGGTAAAAACACGGGCACTGTGTAGGGGTTGCCGTCAATATGACGAATAACCCAAAGGTACCACATGGCGTAGCCCGGTGCGGTTACCTGAGGGTGAGTTTCACTGTCAACTATAAAAACCGTGGAGTTGTGCCGTGTTTTTACCAAATCGTCATTAAGCTCCGCATAACCGAAACCGCCTTCGGGCAAAAAACGGTAGAAATATATCTCCGGTTGCGGGTGGTAGTGCGGGGGATAGCTGGACCATCTGCCCGGGAAGCCTATAACTTCACCGATAACCAGGTTGGAGTAGGGGGCGTTGCTGTAATCAAAAACGGTTCTTACAATTCGGGTGGAGGTCTCACGCATGGTGCCCGCTCCGCGCATTTCATCTTCGCACTCCTCAGCCGTATAAAGGCGGGAGGCAAAATTTCTGTCGTTTTCCGTTCGGGTAACTGCAATTTCGCAGTCACTGACCGCATCGATGACAACATTAACATCTTTCGGAACATGCAGAACAAAAGGCGGGTCGTCAAAACAGTTCCTTCTGCTGACAGTTGAACTGTTGCCGTCCCAACTGAATGTCAACTCGCCGTTAATAAGCAGATAGGCACGCTCCAAAGATTGACCTTCTGAAAAACTTTCCCCGGCACCTAAACTCAGAATACCGAAGTCCATTAAGGAGTTTTGCTCCTTGTCGTCAAAACGGGCAATTTCATTATACCCATTTGGAAATTTAGCGGGTCCTTTCACAAGCATAGCGGTTTATCCTCCTTCATTTAATGCGTACCTGTCGGTTAATTAAATGATTATCCCGACAGTATTTTTCCGTTCGTTAAGCTTGAAAAGCGGTTTGCAGCTTTTTAAGCAATTCTAAATTATCCATACCGTTTTTAGGTTTAACGGCTTTTTTAAGCTGGCCCTCTTTACCGTCGGCATAAACATATTTGCCGGAGTATTCGCCGAATACCGCTGAGGGGAATATAACGTCACAAATCTTTGTAAGAGGAGAGGGCATAGAGGCTATCAGGGCTAAAAACTCAACTTCAGGCAGGTTTTTAGGCGCATCGTCGCCAAAAACTATCAGAGCTTTCAGTTTTGAATAATCTTCATTTGCCGATATCCCCATTTTTGCCAAACCGTCACGGTTAGCTCCCTTCTTAAAAGGCTCTCCGAACAATCTGTCATAAACCGCATCGTCCGGGTTAAGGCCGAGGGAATTGAGCAGCGTTTTTTTGTGGTTGCCGAAGGTGAATACATTTTCAGTTCCGGTTATCTGTCGGGCAAGGGCTTTGATTTGCTCCGCTTCCTCTATTGCGGCGTTTTCCGCAACGGCAAAACCGACAGCTTCTTTGCCGTGCGCATCGATTACGCTGCTTAAATGTAAAGCAAAGAATTCGGCAGCCTCATCAAAACTTACTTTTGAAAAGCCTTCAGAATTTTTTATTAAGGGTGTCAGTATTCTGTCGGGAGAGTTTGCATCGGCAAAGCCGAAGCGTCCCTGAGCACAAAGCATACCCTGAGCACCGGCAGGCAGGGCACGGGTCATAGTGGAGCCGATATAGCGTAAATCCACGGCGCAACCGGCGGCGCAACCTGAACAAACTGTGATGACGGAATTTTCATCAACGGGTACACTCTTAATGAAGGGTGTTTTTTCTCTTAACGCTCCTGTGGGACAAACCGCCACACACTGGCCGCAGGCAATGCAGTTTGTCTGAACTAATGGGGCACAGAACTCGGGGGAAACCAGGGTCTCAAAACCGCGGTCAACAAGGGCAAGAGCGGTTACACCCACCATTTCGTCACAGACTCGCACACAAAGTCCGCAGAGAATACATTTTTCGGCATTCTGTTCAATATAGGGGTGAGCCTTGTCTTCGTGCGGCGCGCGCTTAACTCCTTCATAAAGGGAGGGAGTAACATCATATCGGTGAGCCAGATGGATGAGTTTGCATTCAAAGAAGTCATGGCAGCCGCACTCCAGGCAACGCTTTGCATCCCGCATAGCGGCCTCTTCAGATAAAACCGACGCAATTTCGTTAAAGCTGGTCTTTCTTTCCTCAGGGCTGAGAACTTTCATATTTGCTCTCGGCTCTTTCGGCCTGTCCTTAAGATCTTCGGCTGTTATCTCTCTTTTGACAAAATAAGGGGCATTATATGCGGCTTCTTTACCGTAAAGATAAGCGTCAACAACGGCGCAGGCTTTTTGTGCCTCCGCTATTGCGGATATGGCAATGTCCGCCCCGTTGTTTGTAGCATCGCCGACTGCAAACACACCTTCAACGGAAGTTCTGAAAGTTGATTCATCGGCAATTATGGTGTTCCACTTGGTGGAGTCAAGCGCCTCAAAACCTGCAAGTGCGGGCTGCTGGCCGATAGCCGAAATAAAGCTGTCNNCGGGGACGGGCCGTCTTCTGCCGCTGGCATCGGGTTCGCCCAGCTGCATTTTCTGCAGTTTAACGCCGGTAATGCGTCCGTTATCGCCTGATATCTCTACGGGATTGGTCAGGAATTTAAATACAACCCCTTCTTCATCCGCTTCAACAATCTCAATTTCTTCCGCCGGCATCTCTTCCCGG
>DCTF01000168.1:10750-10966 GCA_002329225.1 Ruminococcaceae bacterium UBA1447 | reverse complement strand
CCGAAAACTCCTTCCAAATCTTCGCCGGGTACACGCATTTTACTGCTTGTCCAGGCGCCGATGGCAATTATCACGGCATCATATTCTTGACGGAGCTGCTCCAAAGTTGCATCTTTGCCGATTTTAAAGTTGTTGACAAACTCCATGCCCAGATCTTTTATTATTTCAATTTCCTGATCAAAAACAGACTCGGGCAGGCGGTATTCGGGAATGCCG
>DCTF01000168.1:8779-10741 GCA_002329225.1 Ruminococcaceae bacterium UBA1447 | reverse complement strand
CCGTAAGTCCCGCCGGGCCTCCGCCTACAATGGCAACCTTTTTACCGGTAGGCTCGGCAAGTTCGGGAATATATTTATTCGGGTCTTCAAGCTCTTTGTCGCCTATGAATCTTTTTATTGCGGCTATGGATACGGGTTCTTCCACCAACTTCCTGCGGCAGGCTGTTTCACAGGGGTGAGGGCATACCCGCCCGATGGAGGATGGCAGGGGCAAAATCTCTTTTACAAGTTTAAGCGCCTCTTTGTGTTCCCCATTGGCTACAAGTCCGGCATACAGTTGGCAGTCCGTACCTGCGGGGCAGGCAAGTACACAGGGCGGTCTGCAATCTCCGCCGTGGTCGGACAAAAGCAGGTCAAGGGCGCATTTGCGGGAGGATATGACTCTCGGCGTATTCGTCTTAATATCCATACCGTCACTTGCCTGAGTGGAACAGGCCCGCAACAGTTTTGAATTACCGGCAGCCTCAACAACGCAAAGACCGCAAGCGCCGTAAATTTTTGTCCGCTCGTCATGGCAGAGAGTAGGAATTTTTATCCCTGCCTGAGAGGCCGCTTCCAGAATGGTGGAGCCTTTTTTGCATTTAACCGGTATTCCGTCGATAATAATATTTAAAAAATCGGACATGGAGAGATTTCCTTTCATTAAAAAGATGTTTTAAATTTTATCAATAAACATCGATTGCATCAAACCTGCAAACTTCACGGCATTTGCCGCACTTAATACATTTTTCCATGTCAATAGAGTGGGTCTGTCTGGCTTCACCTGTTATGGCGCCGACCGGGCAATTTCTTTTACAAAGGGTACAACCTGTGCATTTGTCGGCTTTTACGCTGAAATGAAGCAGTTGAGTACACTCTTTTGCCGGACAGACTTTGTCGTTAATATGAGCTTCATATTCGTCACGGAAGTAGCGGATGGTTGACAGCACGGGATTCGGTGCGGTCTGCCCGAGGCCGCAAAGAGCACCGGCCTTAATTTCGTTGCTTAATGATTCCAACAGCTCTATGTCGCCCTCTTTGCCTTTACCTTCGCAAATACGGTCAAGTATTTCCAAAAGGCGTTTTGTACCGATACGGCAGTGTATGCACTTGCCGCAGGATTCCTTTGCCGTAAAATCAAGAAAGAATCTGGCCATACTTACCATACAGGTACTTTCATCCATAACCACCATACCGCCGGAACCCATTATGGCGCCGGTGGCATTAAGCTTTTTATAGTCTATGGGAGTATCCGCAAGGGATTCTGGTATACAGCCTCCGGAGGGGCCGCCCATCTGAACTCCTTTGAACTTTTTATCCGAACGTATGCCGCCGCCAATATCAAAGATGACTTCCCGCAGGGTTTTGCCCATGGGTATTTCCACCAAACCGCCGCGGTTGGTTTTGCCCGTAAGAGCAAACACCTTCGTACCCTTGCTGTCTTCAGTACCCATGGCGGCAAACGCATTCCCGCCGTTTAAGAAAATACAGGGCACATTAGCATAGGTCTCCACGTTGTTTATATTGGACGGCTTTCCCCAAAAACCCGATTGAGCGGGGAACGGGGGTTTAAGCCGGGGCATACCTCTGTTACCCTCAAGTGACTCAATAAGTGCGGTTTCCTCACCGCAAACAAAGGCGCCGGCTCCGGCTTTGTAAGAAAGCCGGCAGGAAAAATCCGAGCCGAGTATATTATCACCTAAAAAACCGGCGGCTTCCGCCTGCTCAATGGCTTTGCTGAGCCGTCTGATGGCAAGGGGATATTCCGCCCGGACATAAACAACGGCCTTCTGCGCGCCTATGGTGTAAGCGGCGATAAGCATTCCTTCAATAAGAGAGTGGGGATCGCCCTCAATGACCGCCCTGTCCATAAAAGCGCCCGGGTCGCCCTCGTCGGCGTTGCAGATAAGGTATTTTTCTTTGCCCTCGCTTTTTCTTGCAGCATCCCACTTAAACCAGGTGGGGAAGCCCGCCCCGCCACGG
>DCTF01000168.1:0-8670 GCA_002329225.1 Ruminococcaceae bacterium UBA1447 | reverse complement strand
CTCTTTGGCGAACCCGATTATTGCGGGAATATCGTCGGGGCTAACCTTAACAAGACGAATCAGCTCGCCGTTGTCGGGATATATGTCCACAATGGGTTCTAAAAAACACATGCCGATACAACCTGTTGTTGTGAGTTCGGCGTTTAAACCTTCGTTTTTAATTTCGGTTTCCAAAAGGGTAAAAATTTTACCGGCTCCGGCTGCGATTCCGCAGCTTCCCTGGCCGACTGCTATCTTCATAGGGCGGCACTCCTTAATTCTTTTAAAATCTTCCTTGTTTTTTGAGGGGTAAGGTTGCCGTAGGTTTCATCGTTAATCATCATAACGGGGGAAAGGCTNNCGGTGGTTTGACCGTCAACGATACCCAGCTCTTCATTGATTGCCTGTTCGATTTGTTTGGATGAATTTACGTGGCAGGCGGTACCCTGACAGAGCAGAATCAGGTATTTGCCTAAGGGTTCAAAACAAAACTGAGTGTAAAAAGTTGCAACTCCGTAAACTTTTGCAACCGGTATGCCGAGAGAGTCGGAAATGAGTTCCACCGCCTCTTTAGGTAAATAACCGTACAAATCCTGAGCCTTTTGTAAAACGGAAATAAGGCTGCCCGATATGCCGATGTAGGGCTTCAGTATGCCTTCCAAAAGCGTAAGGTCACAGCCGGTTTCAGCGCAACTGCACATATAAAAACCTCCCAAAACTGATGGGTAATATTATACATTTATAGTTGCTGTATTTCAAGGGCTGAAAACATACCGCCAACGGAAGCAAAAGCACCTGAAACCGCTTCTTTTTTATATTGTAAAAATCCTCCCGTTGTGTTATATTCAACTCAGAAAAGGAGGCTTAAAATTATGAAACAACTTAATGTGGGTATTATCGGAGCCGGAAGAATCGGTTCACTCCATGCAAAATCTATTACTTATAATGTTCCGTCAGCAAAAGTGCTGGGAATAACGGATGTAAACAAGGCCGGCCTCAGCGAACTTGCCGCATCCCTCGGCATTGAAAAAATCTATGATGACTATACGCAAATGCTTGCAGACCCCGAAATTGAAGCGGTGTTAATTTGTTCTTCCACAAACACTCATGCTCAAATTGCCATTGAGGCTGCCAAAGCGGGTAAACATATCTTTTGCGAAAAACCCATTGACTTAACGCCGGAAAAAGTGAATGCGGTCTTAAAAGCGGTTGACGAGGCAGGCGTTAAACTGCAGGTAGGCTTCAACCGCCGGTTTGACCATAACTTTGCCCGAATCGGTGAACTGGTTAAAGAAGGGGAAGTGGGGGATGTCCACATTGTCAAAATAACCTCTCGGGACCCCGCGCCGCCACCGGCTGAATACTCGGCGGTTTCAGGCGGAATGTTTTTGGATATGACAATCCATGACTTTGACATGGCGCGCTTTTTGGCGGGCAGCGAAGTAAAGGAAGTATTTGCCAAAGCAACTTGCCTTGTAGATCCGGCGATAGGGGAGGCGGGGGATGTGGATACCGCCATAATAACTCTGCAATTTGAAAACGGCGCAATAGGTGTAATTGACAACAGCAGAAGGGCCGCTTACGGGTATGACCAAAGAGTGGAAGTATTCGGCAGTAAAGGTGCTCTTATAGCGGATAATGATACTCCGACCAATGTTGTGTTAATGAATGAAGACGGAGTTTGCAGTGAAAAGCCGCTGTATTTCTTTTTGGAAAGATATATGCAGTCATTTAAAGACGAGCTTATACAGTTTGTTGACGCCGTCAATAATGACAAACCTGTTCCCGCAGACGGTGAAGACGGTCTGCAGGCTCTCTTGGTAGCTCTGGCGGCTAAAGAATCGGCAAAAGAAGGCAAGCCGGTAACCCTCCCATAAGGTGCCCCTTCTTTCAATCAAACCAAAGTTTACTGCGGCATATGTTGTTTGTGTTAATTCCGCAATTTTTTTCTATATTTCCTTTTTGTATGTTAAGAGTTGTTGTTTTGGGTTTATAATATCATCGTCAAACTGAGGGAGTTTATGCAGTTTGTACAACTTCTTTTTTTCGGAGGGCGCCATGAGTAAAAGAAAACGCTTTTTTAGTATTATTCTGTCAATAGTTTTAGTATTGGTTTTAATTCCCTGGCAGGGTATAAAGTCTAATGCCAGTTTTACCGGTACATTCCGGTTTGACTCGGAAGGTAAGTTCAGAGTTATCCAAATTGCGGATATTCAGGAATCTTCCGGCCTGAGTTCAAGAACGGAACAACTGATGAAAAACATGATAGACCGCTACCAGCCGGATCTTTGCGTTCTGACAGGCGACAACCAAACTGCCGGCAGTTTCCTTTATAGGACAGTTATCGGTAAAATCGTCGATGTGTTTAATTCGAGAAATGCCAAGTTTGCCGTAACCTTCGGTAATCACGATGACGAAAATGGCGTTTCAAAGGATACTCAGTACAACTACTATAAGTCTCAGGGCGGCGACAATTTTGTGGATCACGATGTGTCGGCTCTCAGCGGCTCGGGTAACGGGGTTATTACCGTTTACGGCCAGACGGGCAATGAACCCAAGTACTTTTTATATGTTATGGACTCCAACAGTAATGCAAACGGCGGATATAATAACCCTTATACTGACCAAATTGACTACTATATTCAAAACAGTCAGCAGTACCCCACCGTGCCTTCACTCTGGTTTATGCACATTATCGTTCGTGATGTTTTTGACCAGTGTATGACCACCACCTCCAACGGCACTCAGGGCCGGTCAGGAAACGGCTCTGACTACGGCAGTCAAACTTGGTACCTGCAAACCGATAAAATAAACTGGCCTAAAACCCTTATGGCTACAACCACTCAGGAAGCGTTCAAGGAGCTTCCCTGTCCGGCAATTTATAACAACTACTATACCACCGAACACAGATCATCGTCACAATACGGCAGCCGGACCCTCTACGAGTCCTGGGTTAATTACGGCAATATGCTCGGCTCTTACTACGGCCATGACCACCAAAACAGTTTCGTGGTGACCACTCCTGCCGGCATCGATATCGGTTTCAGTAAATCCTGCGGTGTAGCGGCTTATAATGACGGCAACCCCGGAGTCAGAGTCTTTGATTTATATGAAGATGGCACCTATGCCAGCTATAATGTCACAGAGGCGGATTTAACTAAGCCTCAAGTGTTTTTCCACCGCAACGGGGGGACCGGAGAGTTACCGCCGAAGTTTATTACGGCAAACACCACAGGCCAATTGAGATTAAACACCTATACCAAGGACGGTACAACTTTCATGGGTTGGGCCACATCGCCGACCGGTTCCGTTGCCTATGCCGACGGTGCCAGCATTAATATGGGTACTTCCGATGTACACTTATATGCAAAATTTGCACAGACTTCTCAAATCACTTTTGATGCCAACGGAGGCGCAGGCGGGACAGGACCTAATGTATTAGAAGTTGGTACACCGATGCCTACACCGCCTGTAGTAACAAAAACCGGCTATACTTTAGCCGGGTGGTTGCCTTCGTTGCCGGCAACCGTACCGAATGTCGACACCACTTATGTGGCTCAATGGACTCCTAATACTTACACCATTAATTACGACGGTAACGGCTATTCATCGGGGTCTACTGCGAGCTCCCAGCATACCTATGATGCAGCCAAAAATCTTACAATTAACGGGTATGCCAAAGTCGGGTACTCATTTTTAGGATGGTCGCAAACTCAAGGGGCGTCTACTCCTACTTATACTGACGGTCAAAGTGTTATTAATCTTACGGCAACACCAAACGGTGTGCTTACTTTCTATGCAGTATGGGCTGTAAACAGCTATAAAATGACTTTTGATGCCAACGGAGGGATAGGCAGCACTTATTTCACACAAACCTATGGAACTCCTCTTTCAGCCCCGTCGGTGTCTAAACCGGGCCACACACTCCAGGGGTGNNCCCGCCATTGCCGAGCACTGTTCCGGCCGCTGATACCACCTTTGTAGCCCAGTGGTCAAAGAATGTTTATCCGATTACCTTTGATGCCAATGGCGGTCTCGGCAGCGCCGTTGTTAATACCCCCTACGGTGAAATTCCGACTCCTCCCGCTGTGTCAAAGACCGGTCACAATTTATTAGGGTGGGACCCTGAATTATCGATTGCCACCGGTGCAACAACTTATACTGCAATTTGGGAGGCAAAAACTTATAATATTGTTTTTGATGCTTCCGGCGGCACCGGCGGAGCCAGTTTAAACCTGACTTACGGTTCGCCTCTAAACCCGCCGACGGTATCAAGAACAGGATATACATTCCTTGCCTGGTCTCCTACAGTTCCTGAAACAGTGCCTGCTGAGAATACCGTTTATTACGCTGTTTGGTCTGTAAACAGCTATCAGATTACATTTGATGCTGCAGGAGGAACGGGTGGTACCAGCACTATGATGAATTATGATTCCGAGCTTGTTCCGCCTGTGGTTACCCGAGACGGATATGTGTTCAACGGATGGACACCGCAGGTGCCGCCTACAGTACCGGCAGAGAATTCCGTTTACACGGCTAATTGGGTTGAACAGCAGGAAGACAACATCATTTTCTTTGCTAATGGAGGAATCGGAGGTTTAACCACGACTCTGCCTGTCGGTTCACCGTTAATTTCACCTGCTATGAGCAGAACGGGATATTTGTTCACCGGCTGGGCACCGGTTTTGCCATCGACAGTAGTTGGCGGTGTTAATTCCTATAGCGCACAATGGAGAACTAACAGTGTTCAAATTGGTTTCGACGCTGCCGGCGGTACCGGTGACTCCAATAGTGTTATGCATTACGGCTCGGATTTGATCGCGCCTTTTGTGTCACGGCCCGGGTTTACCTTTAACGGCTGGTCACCTGAGGTGCCGTCAAAGGTTCCTGCGGAAAACACCGTATATACTGCTCAATGGGTCCGAAATCCTGTTCAAATTACATTTGACGCTGCGGGCGGAACCGGCGGAACAGTAATGACAAAGAACTTCGGAGATACTTTAACACCTCCCAACGTTTTCCGTGACAAATATATCTTTATCGGTTGGTCACCTGCTGTCCCCACAGAAGTTGTTGAGGGAAATCGGACATACACTGCACAGTGGATGTATGTGGGCTAAAATGCCTTGTTGTTGAAGATGTTGTCGACTCTTTAGTTTGCAACAATAAAAATATATGGAGGTTGTCGCATGTTCAAATCAAAGAAGTTTCTCAGTGTTTTCTTGTCTCTGGTTCTGCTCCTTAACATCNNCGTTCTGACAGTTGCTGCGCCTGGTGACCCTGAAGCGGTTGCAGTCAATGCAGCGCTCAAAGTCGGAAGACTTTCCGGCGATGTATTTACGCCATTGTCTGTGGGCGAAACAATTGCAAAGGACGAAATCATTACTGTCAGAATCTCACCAAAGACTGATTTTTTGGCAGGCGCAAGCAGTTATGTTGTCATGTTCGATAAAAATGCCTTTGCTCTTGACGGTGCACCCAGTGCGGCTTTTACGGCAAACAGCGAAAACACTTATTATAACACTGTCTGTTCAGGGCATAATGGCTTTAATTTACCTGCAGCAGCTTGGCCGGCAACTTTTGTCGGCGGAGAAAAAGATTTATACAATGCCGTCAGAGTGACAACAACCTTAAAAAGTGGAACTTCACCCGCAGTCATTCCGGGTGACTGGCTCTTTAGCTTTGGCCTTAAGGCGCTGAAAAACATAAATAGCGGAGATGATGCCAGGATCTGGATGGATGCGAGATGGTTCAGATCATCAGGCACTGCTACTAATTTACCTGCATTTATTATGAAGTGCGAAGACGGTACTCTGGCCGCCCAAGGCAAAACAACTTATGACTTCAGTTTTGATTTTCTGGATGCGGATTTAACTCTTCCTCTTGTCGCACAAGTCCCCAAAAGTACATTGACGTTTGAATCTGACGGTGGAAGTAATGTGCCTCCCATGAGGGGCGATGTAGGTTCTCCATTAACGCCGCCCGCAAACCCAATTAAAACAGGATTTACTTTTTTAAGATGGGAGCCGGAACTGCCTGCGACCTTCCCTGAAGAAGATACAACCTATACCGCTATTTGGACTCCGGTCAGAAGTAAGNNTGTAGCCCCTATTGAGGGCGATTATGGCAGCCCTGTTACGCCGCCTGCTCCTCCAACCAAAGACGGTTATAATTTTGCAAGTTGGATTCCCGCATTACCTGAAACTTTCCCTGAAGAAGATATTACAGTAACTGCCCAGTGGACTGTAAAACAAGTTACGGTTACTTTTAACAGTAACGGCGGTACACCTGTTGCATCAAAAACCGGAGACTTCGGTTCTGCTCTTGTAGCTCCGGCTCCGCCCACGCGCGTCGGATATACTTTTTTGGGTTGGGAACCTGCTCTTCCGGCCACTTATCCTTCATCAGATCTTAACGTTGTTGCCCAATGGAAAAAGAAGATAGTTGTCAGCTTTGACACGGCAGGAGGGTCTCCCATAGGGGCTATTATGGGAGATGAGGGTTCACCGTTAACACTGCCTGCAGATCCCAGAAAATCGGGTTATACTTTTGACGGCTGGGATCCTCAAGCACCTGATGTGTTCCCTGCTCAAGATATTACTCTAACTGCAAAGTGGAAGATTAACAATATTACAATCTCTTTCAATTCCAACGGAGGAACAGAAATAGAACCCATCAGCGGTGACTATGGTACGCCTGTCACTCCACCTGAAGCGCCAACCAGAGCCGGCTATAATTTTGTCGGTTGGAGCCCGGAAATCCCTGAAAGTTTCCCGCCGCAGGATATTACATTGGAAGCCCAGTGGGAAGCCATTGAGTATTACGTAAACATCTTGTATGATGGGGAACCGATTGAAGATGAGCTTGTCATTGAGTTACCTTGGTTAACGACTTACAGGTCAATAAGGTATAAACTTGACTACGAAACAAATGTGGAAGACATAGGGCGTGTGGAGTACATTTCTTCCGGATTTAATGTTATTATTGATAAGGAAGGTAATGTAACAAACAAAGGCTTTTTTGTTCGTTCGACAATCATAACTGTCAATATTTATGACGGAAATGGTGACTTGGCAGCCACAAAAGATGTGAGAATTACTTTGAAGAAAACTATCGTTGAAGTAATTTCCGCCTGGGTTCAAAAAATTCTGGCTGTTATTATTCCGCTATTTCAAAAAATAGCAAACAAATGAAAGTTTATGCCTCCCGACGAATTAACATCGGGAGGCATATTTGTTTTTGTTCTATTAAAAGAGGGCTGTGCAGATGTTGCTTTGCACAGCCCCGAAATGTCTGTTCTTTATCTTAAAGCTTCATATTGCCTTAAAAGAGCAACAAACAGTTTTGGAACTTTCCCCATGACTTCGGGGGATTGGACAAATGATATACGGAATTGTGTTGTCCCCGGGTTTGTATCGCCCTTATCGCATACATAAAAACCTTTCATAGGTGTCAAAAGAAGTGTTGCGGAAACGCCGTCTAAATCAACCTCGCCTTTTTCAGCGCAGTAGAGGGCAAAATCTACACAATCAAAGCCGGGTTTTACCACGTTGCGGACATCGATAAGTGTATATATAGATGCGTCGGGGCTGGACACAATAAGGCGGGGTTCTTCCTTCAGCAAGCCTTCCCGCACATCGATTATCATGCCTTTATAATATTCACGCAATTGATTATACCAAGCGGTCAGGGAATCCTTTGTTTCGTGAGCAAGAGCGGCAAAAATGTATTGGCCGATTACATTGGGGCAAAGGTTGTTAGTGTACTCCGCCGCACAGCGTCCGCTGAACTCTTTATTATCGGTTATCAGGGCGCCGATTCGGAGTCCGCAGGCGTTCCAGACCTTGGAAGCAGTTTCAATACTTATCCTGCGTCCTTCAATACCTGGTACATCTTTATCGGAAAGTCCCCATACACTTACAAGAACATCGCCGCCGGTATAGTAAAGTTCACGGTAGGCTTCGTCGCTTACCATCCAGATATTGTATTTGACGCAAAGCTCCGCAATTTCAATCAACTGCTCTTTTGTCATGAGTTGACCGGTGGGGTTGTCATAGGGAATTACAAGCAGGGCACCGGGTTTATGTAACCTGATTGCCTGTTCAATCTCGTCAGCAGAGGGCAGAGAAAAATGTCCGTCATCTTTTAAAGTGCGGCGTACAGTAACCGGTTTTCGGCCGACTCTTTTAGCAAAGCCGATATAATTGGTGTATGCCGGGTCTAAAAGCAGCAGGGGAGCCTCGGAACTGCCTGCAGGGCCGCAAACTCCGAGGAGCATTATTTCCATAGCTGAGGAGCCGCCGTCGGTAACCTGAACATGGAGGTTTTTCGTATCAAAGCCTTCACAGGCAAGAATATTCAAAAAAGCGTCACGGCATTCTTTTTCACCCGCCGCCTTGGAATACTTGATTACACCCTTTTCAAAGGGACTGCCGGCAGCGCCCAGATTAAAAAGTCTTTTTTGAAGGGCGGGATTTGCGGGCAGGGGAACATTACCTTGGCTGACATTAATTACGGTTTCAGGTTTGTTTTGTCTTTCATCATAACGCATTTGTGCAAGTCTTACCCCGGAAGGCGTCTTGCTTTCAAAATAAACGGACATTTTCGGGTTTTGCATTTTATTTACCACCTCAAATATATAATTTAATGTCTACTGAACAACCACAGGTTTTTGAACGAGTGCCAAGAACC
>DCTF01000081.1 GCA_002329225.1 Ruminococcaceae bacterium UBA1447 | reverse complement strand
TCTTCATTGGTTCCCGTGATTATGTTCCGCCCCTGATCAATTATGGCAATACGGTCACACAGGTCTTCGACTTCGTCAAGATAATGTGATGTGTAAATTATAGAGGCTCCCTGCCTGTTGAGTTCTTTGATTCCTTCCAAGATGAAGTTTCTGCTTTGCGCATCAACGGCAACGGTCGGTTCATCCAAAAAAATCAGTTCCGGTTCGTGTGCAATCCCGCAGGCAATGTTAAGTCGTCGTGCCAGTCCGCCCGACAGCTTGGACGGAACAAACTTCTCAAATTTCTCCAAACCGACAAATTGAATGGCTTTTTTGACAAGCTCTTTCCTTTTTTTACCGTCATGAACATACAATCCGCAGAAGTAATCAATGTTTTCATAGACAGTCAATTCATCAAACAAGGCAAGGTCTTGAGGAATGTACCCGATCTTTCGTTTGATGTCGTATGAGTTCGGTTTGAGTTCTTGCCCGAATACCTTGATGTCTCCTTTTTCAAAGGAATAAATCCCGAGGATGCTCAGTAACAGGGTTGTCTTACCTGAACCGTTAGGCCCGATCAAACCTAAAATTTCGCCTTCCTTTAATTCCAGACTAAATGAGTCCAATGCCCGTATTTCTTTAAATTCCTTGATCAGGTTTTCTACTTGAATTACCATGTTCTCACCTCCCGGAAATTATGATACAATAGGTACGCAAATTTGTTTAGTGAATCCGCTCATTATTTGAGGTGACAAATGTCACAGGTGTTTTATGAGTAAAATAATTATTAATGCTCTTATTGCATTAATTGTAACTTTATATGAGCTTGAAAAAGGCAATATCGCGATTGATTTACTTGTTTTTCTGGTTCTTTTGGGGTTCAGTTATTCTATACTCATTGATATTATTTCGAACCAAAAAGTTAAATCGGTTTTGTTCCTTTTGGGGATTTTTATCCTGTTAATGTTTCCGCAATTTATCTTTTTATTGCCTCTGCTGGCACCGCGTGCCTATTGGCACTTTAACAAGGTCTCTTTTTTAATTTTTATTCCTTTTTTCAGCAACTTCCATGTTGTTTATTTTGCGTTTATTGTTTTTACGCTGCTGTGGGATATTCTATTGACACATAAAGATGTTGAACTTGTGAATTTAAGGAAAGAAAAATATGATCTTCTTGAAAATATGAACCGCTTGTCAGAATCGCTTGACCTTTTGAGGGTGGAAAAAGAGCGGGACGAAACATTGNNGCGGGTCATACGCTGTCGGCTGCCATTTTGAATTTGAAAGCGTTATCTATGACAACCGAAGAATCTGAGACAAAAGAAGACCTCTTAGTGTTAAAAGAAACGCTGGAAGAGGGCTTGCAGGATATTCGCAGGGTTATGTATAACCTGAGGGACAGTTCTTTCGATTTGGAAAATAAAATTATGGAGCTGTTGGAGACTGTTGAAAATTCAAATTTTACTTATATTGTTGACTCGAATTTGAGTTATGGCATCAAGTATGATATTTTTGCGATTGTCAGGGAAGCATTGACGAATTATTTAAAGCATTCCGACGGTGAACATTTTAAGGTCTATTTGGTTGAGAGTGAACGGTTTTTGGTCTTAAAAATTGAAGATGACGGTTATGTGCCGAATAAAGAAATTAAAGAAGGCCTCGGCCTGTATTCCATCAGGAAGAAATGTGAAGAACGCGATTGGAAGTTAAACATTACGACAGACCGGGGTTTTAGTATTCATGTATTGATTGAGAGGGACAAATGAAAGTATTATTAGTGGATGATGATGCTCTTGTTTTAAAATCATTACAAATGATCTTAAAAGCCGGAGGTATTGATGAGGTTTTCACATCAAAAAATGGTGAAGAGGCCTTTGATATTTATAAGAATCATAAGATTGACCTGGTGCTGCAGGATATCCGGCTGAAGGATGAGAACGGAATTGATATTGCCGGTAAATTGTTGGAGTGGGACAATGAAGCAAAAATAATTCTTTTGACGACTTTTAAGGATGAGGAATATATCAATAAAGCAATNNAACGGTTATGGCAGGTAATATGGTGTTGGATTCCGAGGTGATTAAGGATATAAGATTGTCGAATCAAGCAAGAAAATCCATAGAAGATTTCGATATAACCGAAAGAGAGTTGGAAATTATTAAATTGCTTGCCGAGGGAATGAATAATAAAGAGATTTCGCAGACTCTTTATCTTAGTGAGGGGACAGTGCGTAATTATATTTCGAATCTGCTTGATAAATTAGACCTGAGAGATCGCTCTCAGATTGTGGTTTTTTATTATAAGAATTTATATAATGAATGAGCACTCAATATGAAAACTGCCTGAATGTCAGCTTTTTATCTTGAAACATAATATATCCTGATACTACGGGAGGCCGCCATACCCTGTAAGGGTAAAGCGGCCTCCTGCAGATTAATCGGAGTATTAATGTCTATTGGTTCTGACAGTACTCATCAATGTCGTTGCCGATTGTTTCCCGAACCTGAATAAAAAGGTCATCCGAATAGGTGTATTCTTTAAGCCCGGTTGTCAGTTTGGCCATAAGCTTATCTATATAATCTCTGCCGAAAATATTTTCAGCAATGGTAAGATACTCGAAGTCCTCAATTCCGTCCGCTACCGTTTCAAGCCTCAGAGAAGAAACAGGGCCGTTAATTCCGATTTTATTTCCGTTGTAAAAAAGGGAACCGTCGCCGAAAGCATATGCGCCTGTCCAGGGAGTTGTGAGGGATTCCGCCCATACATCTTCAACATCCCACCAATAGGTTGTATCCCAGTAAAGCACCCCTCCGACATTCCTTTGCTTTTGCTGCCAGAAAAGCAGGCGGGTTTCAAGACCTTCATTGCTTGTGAAAAAGTTGCAATAATCCGGTCTGGGGCCGCAGCAAACATACCACCAGCTCTTATCGCCCTCACGGACTCTTGCTTCCAAATCCTCTCTGAAGCCGGTTTTTGAAGGATATTTTTCTGTAGAGACAAATTCATGTAAATTAGATATACCGCAAATAATATTGCTCCTGCCTCTTTGCATTTGCAGGGAATTAAACTGAATATCCTCGTCGGTAAATTTGTATTTATAAAACGGCGTGACCATGTTATATCCGGGGCAGAGACTGTTAACGCGATCGGTCATCGCTTCATAGGTGCGGTAGTGTTCCGCCGAGGTAGGTTCATCAATGGGATAAAAGTAACCTTTGGCAGCCCATTCCGGATTTGAAGAAACTTTGTTGTAATAGCGTTGAAGCGTTTCATCATTACCGGAGTAAGGTATACAGAAAGAAGTCATACGGGGGTCATTCAGATAAGCGTCCGCTTCATCACTGAGAATATCTGCCGGTATGCTGTAGGCGGAAATCTTATGGCTTAAAAGGTATTCATAATACTTTTTGTACAGTTCGGTTGCCTCGGCGCTATTGGCGGCTACGCCATGCTTTTGGGCTATACAACCCTTGCTCAACCCAAAGGCCGTTTCACATGTAGGTGTCTCCGGCAAGGTGAAACCCCATACTTTTGCGGTTATTTCAAATCTTTCTTGCAGTTCATCGCCGTCTTTAACAGTCACTACGGACCTGTATTCACCGGGCATTGTATTGAGGGTGGAAGTTACCTGGATATAAAAAGGTTGGTTTTCATTGACAATCATCAGCGAAAACGGGCCGCCCTCAAACGGCATTAATGCATCCGGCATAGACCTGGGGATTGTTCCTTCGGGAAAGTTTTTAATTTCATCTGCAACGGCAACGCTTATATATGCCTCTTTAAAAACCTTGCTTTCAAGAACATTTCCATCCTTATCCTGGAACGGCGTCATCTCCCATACGAGGTCATTACTGATTTTGTTAGCTCTTAGAACAAGTTGGCAGGCCTCTCTTTCACCTTTTGCCAAACCGAAGCTTATAGACTTATCTTTGCCGATAAGCTGAACTTTTCTGACTTTCTTTGTTGCGGGATAAAGGCAGCCGTTTACCCTTGATTCAACATTTACTCCCGGCATTCTCACGCCCAAAACCGTCATCAAAGGCAGCCAAAGTGCAATTAAAAAACTTAGAACATTCTTAAATCTGAACAAACCTCTTAACAGAATAAACATTTAACCAAGCCCTCTCTTTCGTTTTATATTTGTGACGACTAAAGTATATATCAGTTTGATTTGCCCGTAAACATAATAGAGCCTTCTTATGTTTTTTTCAACCCCGCCTTACCTTGCGGCGGCAGATATGTTGTGTTATAATTTTTTTCCGTTGAAGTATAAAATTCAAATGCTGACGGGAGTGCTTCGGCAATTTTGGTTCTTCCTAAAGAAAACGGCTTTCAAGCAGAAAGTCAGCTCTCCCCAAAAAAGATATTGAGAGGTATTAAGATGGACAAAATTTCAACTAAGAACAAAGCATTTGTCGACAATTACGGACGGGAGCGCATGTTCCGCGGTTTTAACATTGTGGACAAAACCGACTATGACGGCGGCAAAGACAAGCTGAACTTTAATTTTGACGATGCCTTTTTTAACCGCTACAAACAGCGCGGGTTTAATATTTTGCGTCTCGGTTTCTTCTGGGATGCTATAGAGCCGCAACCGGGCAAATACAATGAGCCGTTGCTTGATGATATTGATAGAATTCTTGACAAATGTGCCGAACACGGTATTTTCGTCTATCTTGATATACATCAGGACTGCTACTCCAGCGCCGTTTATGGCGGCGGCGCCCCGGCTTGGGCAACAATGAATGACGGCATCAAGCCCAGAAAAGCTAAATTTGTCTGGGCGGAAGGTTACTTCATCAGCCGGGCCGTTCACCGTGCTTTTGACAATTTTTGGGAGAATAAGGAGCACAAAGGCAAGGGCCTGCTTGATTACTATGCCGATATGTGGGCGCATATGGCGGAAAGATTTAAAGACAAACCGGCGCTTTTCGGGTTTGACTTTTTAAACGAGCCTTACCCCGGCAAAGACGGCGGCAAGGTGTTCAGAAAGCTCATTTTCAAGCTTATTCGTGTCACCCTGTTTGACCGCGGAATAAAGCGGGGTAAACTCATAGGCGATTTCCTGAATAAAAAAAGGCGCCCCTTGGTATTGAACCATTATGAGGGCGAGATTTTCAAAAAAATCACTTCCGTCGGTTATCCGCTTATTAAGAAGTTTGACCTTGAAAGATATTCCCCCTTCCTTAACAAGATGACCGAAGCGGTGCGCTCCGTTACCGACAACGGCATAGTCTTTATGGATAACAGCTATTGGTCAAACATCGGTATTCCCTGTTCCAACCTGCCTATTGAGGTCAACGGCGAGCGTGAACCCAATCAATGCTTCCAGCCCCACGGTTACGACCTTATGGTTGACACCCCCGCCTACAAATACGCCAACAACTCCAGGGCCGGCGTCATTTTTGCCGAACACAAAAGAACTCAGGACCGCCTTAATGTGCCCGTAATGGTGGGCGAATGGGGCGGCGGCGGTGAAGGCACCGAATGGTTCCCCCATGTGGAATTTCTGCTCGAAACCTTTGAAGGCAACAAATGGAGCTACACTTACTGGCAATACTTCAACGGAGTTTTGGATGCTCCCTTGTCGGATTTACTTGACCGCCCCTATCCGGAGGCGGTAACCGGTGAAATTAAGAAACTCGGCTTTAGTGCCTCCACCGGTGAGTTTGAGCTTAACTACGAGCAAGACCGGGAGTTTGTTGTTCCTACCGTTATCTATGTTCCCGACAAGATTAAAAAGGTCGAAACAGCAGGGGAGTACGAGGTTCAGCCGATTGACGGTTCCGATTCCTGCAAGCTCATAATAAAAACCGGTATCGGCAGCCATACTGTTCGGGTCAGCATCTGAAACAAGCCCGTTTTTGTGACTTGGTTCCTGTTTTTTGAAAAACTTTTAAAAAGTCATTGATTTTCTTCCCTGTATCTGTTAGAATACGCAAGCTGACAGGCACGGAGAAAATCAGTATGGGGGTATAGCTCAGCTGGGNNATCCCGCTTATCTCCACCATGAAAAACAACTTGCGAAAGCAAGTTGTTTTTCAGTTATATTCGCCTTCGGCGAGTTATATATTTCTTTGAAGCGTGATATTGCCTTCGGCAGTGATATGCCTGCGGGCGTTGGGGGCGAATATAATATCACTGTGACGGTACGACGCAATATCACTTTTGCCTGTCGGCAAAAATATCACGCCGCAAAAGCGGCATATCACTTAAAGTTCAATTGTTATACTGCTAGTAAAAGAGGTAATTATTGTAGCGGAAAGTATTCTTAGAGATAATGACACTTTCGGAAGAAAATCTGTTTCCGTGTGTAGAAATAGTAGTGTCAATCAGATGAATTGCTTCATGACAATATGTTCTGACCACATAATCATTTTGATGTGGGTGGTCGTAGCGATAAAAAGTTATTCTATCTTGATTTTGTCTCTATAGAGGTTTTTGTTTTGCGTTTTTCTGCCATTATTTCCGTCTCTTAAAAAAATGTTTACTGAACAAAGCAAAA
>DCTF01000082.1 GCA_002329225.1 Ruminococcaceae bacterium UBA1447 | reverse complement strand
GTGGGTTCGTCCAAGATCAGCAGCTTTTTGGGCGTGACTAAAAGGCAGGCCAGAGCCAGGCGCTGAGTTTCCCCGCCGGAAAGCCGCTTGGCATTTTTATGGGCGAGCGCTTCCAACTTAAAACGTTTGAGGGCGGCGTCGGCCAGATTATGCCTTTCCTGCTTGCCTATGCTTTTTGGCAGACAGGTAAGCAGGTTGTTTTTTACGCTCAGAGAAAAACTCTGGCTTATTTGGGGCAGATAATAGGGGAGAGGCGTTGAGTCACGGTAGGTTATACTTCCCTCATCCGGCTTTAAGCGGTCCGCCAAAAGGCGCAGCAGGGTAGTCTTTCCGCTGCCGTTTGGCCCTATCACCGCAAGACGGTCTTGCGGTTTTATCTCAAAAGAGTCTACATCCACTATAAGGCGTTCCCCGGCATATTTTTTTAAGTTTTCAATTACAATCATCTATAAACTCCGACCGTTTTTGAGTTTGAAACAAGGCTCCGCAATCACCGGAGAACGGTTCCGTCTTTTCTGAAAAACGAAACCGCATAATTTATTATAAAAGCAATTAACAGCAAAAGAATTCCCAAGGCTATGGCGAACTCAAAATTACCCTTATTAGTCTCCAACATTATGGCGGTTGTCATCACCCGGGTTTTGAACATTATATTGCCTCCCACAAGGGAAACCGCCCCCACCTCGGATATCGCCCGTCCGAAACCTGTAAGAACTACCGAAACAAGGGTAATTTTATTTTCGGCAAGCAGGAGTTTTAATATCGTTTTTCGGGAGAGGTGAAGGCCTTTGGCTTTTTCCAAAAGTGCCGGAGCGGTGGCGCCCACAATGGAAGAACTCAACCCCGCTACAATGGGGGTGATGAGTACGCATTGGGCTATAATCATGGCCTCAACGGTGAAAAGCAGTCTTAACGAGCCCAGGGGGCCGCTGCGGGAGAGGAGCAGAAACACAAACAAACCGGCCACAACGGGGGGGAGCCCCATCAAAGTGTGCAATACCCGCATGAGCATTGTCTTACCCCGAAAATTTGTACTGCCGAAGAGCACCCCTAAAGGAATGCCCAGGAGGCAGGAAATTGTTGTGCTGGTTAAAGACATCCTCATCGTTACGCCGATTATTTGCCACAGCTCTTTATCAAAAGAAAAAACAAGGCGCAAAGCCTCACGAAAAGCTTCCATTTAAAACACCGATAACAGTAAGGGGCTGCCGCCCCTGCGGACGGCAACCCCGTTAAAAAACAACTATTCTACAAAGAAAAGGGCTTCGCCGTATTGGGAGATTCCGAATTCGGCGATCTTGTCAAGGGTTTCTTTTTTGGTCATCCATTCTATAAAGGCATTTGCACCCTCGGTATTGAGCCCCGCATTCTTTTCCGGATTGCAGGCGATGAGGGAGTAGGTGTTCTTCATATCATCGCTTTCGTTCAGTACAATTTCAAGGTTTTCAAGGTTTGCTTTCATGGACAGATATGTTCCCTTATCCGTGAGAACATAGGCGCCGCTTTCGTTAGCCATGTTAAGGCAGTCGCCCATGCCTTTGCCGGCTGAGATATACCATTTGTCCGTTTCCGCTTTCGGCTCGATACCGGCGGCTTTCCAGAGGGCAAGTTCTTTTTTGTGGGTTCCGCTATCGTCGCCGCGGGATACAAGTTTGCTGCCTTTTTCGGAAATTTTCTTAAGAGCATCGGCGGCGCTTGCACTGCCTTTTACCCCTGCCGGGTCATCTTTAGGGCCGACAATAACGAAGAAGTTGAACATAAAGGGAATGCGTTTGATGCCGAAGCCATTTGCAATAAACTCTTCTTCCGACGCTTTGGCATGTACCAAAATCACATCCGCATCTCCGGTTTCACCGAGTTTTATAGCGGCTCCAGTTCCGTTGGAGGTGATTTGCAGGTCGTAGCCGGTTTCGGCTTCAAAAAGTGGTTCCAGCATGGCCATCAGCTTTGAGTCGTTAACGGAGGTGGTGGTGGAACAGCGCAGAACGGGGTTTGCAGGTTTGTTGACAGTTGTGCCGGTGGGAGTTTCGGGCTTTTGTTCGCAACCGGCGAACAGGGATAGCACAAGTAACAGGGAAAGACCTACGCAGAGCAATTTTTTCATAATTCTTCTCCTTTTCAAGCACGGAAGGCGGGGACGTTTCCAAACCCTGCCCTTAAGCCAATGAAAGTATTTTGGCTTCGTTTTTACAGCCATAGCAAAGCCTTAGGCCGTAAAAATCGGATCGAATTATATTTTAACGCAATGCGCTAAAACCGTAACAAGCGGTTTAACCGGTTACAATTATACAATACAACTGAGTACTTGTTCAAGGTTTATGTTCATAAATACGCTGTCGGCATCGTTTTCTGTCAGCGCTTTTCTGACAGCATTTTCTTCATATAAACAGCCCGTCAAAGGGGTCTCAAGTGCGGCCGGTTCTTTGTTGGCAAAAAAATCGCCGCTGAAGCTTATATGCTCTATTCGGCCGTCTTTTACAAGCGAGTCGGTGCGGAGTTTCCCCCCGGGGAAGCGGTTTTCCTTTGAAATGTTGAATTTCGGGTTGCCGCCGAAGTTCCATTCCCAACTGTCAAATTTGTCACGGCTTATCTCTTTAACACGCTGTAAATCATGGCTGTTAAGGCGGTATGTTTCGGTATCTTTAAGCAGGTATTCCAACATTAAATCCCGGAATTCTTCCGAAGTTATTTTTGTATCCAGGTATTCGGCTATATTGGTCACCCGCTGACGGACGGACTTTATGCCCTTGCTGACCAGCTTTTCATCATCCGGTGTCAAAGCCCGAACCAGATTTTCAAGGTTTGTGTCAAACAGAAGGGAACCGTGGTGCAGGGTAAGGTCTTTGCGTACATATTGGGCGTTGCCGGAAAACTTTCTGCCCTCAATAAGCAGGTCGTTTCTGTCCCCCGCCTCAGCGGGTACGCCCAGACGCTGCAGAGCCGTAATGACAGGCTTCGTAAAACGCCCGAAATTTATCTGCTTTTCTCCCTCCGTTTTTACAATAAAAGAAAATTGCCAGCCGTTGAGGTCGGTGTAAATGGTGCCTCCCCCGGTAATGCGGCGGACAATATGAATGTTATTCTCTTTTGCAAAAGGCATATTGATTTCCGCCAAGATGTTTTGGTAGCGCCCCGCCATAAGAGTTGGATTTGTGCGCCAGAACATAAAATAGCAGTCGCCTATGTTCAGTTCATCCATGGCGTAGCTTTCAAGTGCAAAATTAAAGTTCGCATCGGAGCTGTCGCTTTCAAGGTAAATCAATGTTTTTATTCAACTCCTCAAAGCCCCGGGCCGCCCGGTAGGAACTTCTTACCAGAGGGCCGGAGGCGACGAATTTTAAGCCTTTTTCCAAAGCGGCTTCTTTATATTTTTCAAATTGTGCGGGATGAACGTATTCGGCCACGGGGTGATGATTTTTTGAAGGCTGAAGGTATTGGCCTATGGTGAGCATATCGCAGCCGACTGAAACAAGGTCGTCAAACACCGCAAAAACTTCCTCTTCCGATTCACCCAGGCCCACCATCAGGCCGGTTTTGCTGTAAATGCCGTCCGCCGCAGTTTTTATTCTTTTTATAAGTTCAAAAGAGCGTTCATAAACGGCTCCCGGCCGCACATCGGGGTAAAGGGTCGGCACGGTTTCAATATTGTGGNNTCAAGCACGGTCTTTAAAGCGTCCGGGTTTCCTTTAAAGTCCGGTATAAGCACTTCAACCGTGCTGCCGGGCAAAGTTTCTTTCAGCGCTCTTACGGTTTTGGCAAAATGTTCGGCTCCTCCGTCGGGCAAATCGTCCCGTGTGACTGAGGTGACCACCGTATGCAGACTGCCCAAAGCCTTGGCTGCCTCCGCCACTTTTGCGGGTTCTTCGGGGTCAAGGGGTTCAACGCCGCCCTTTGGCACGGCGCAAAAAGCGCAGTTCCTTGTGCAGCTTCCTCCGAGAATCATAAAGGTTACGGTCTTGTTGGCAAAACATTCCCCCAGGTTGGGGCAGTTGGCGCTTTCACAAACGCTGTGGAGTCCCATTCCCCGCAGCATGTTGGCCATTTGCACACCTTGGGCGGCGGATATTTTACTTTTAAGCCAGGGCGGTTTTCTTTTCAGTTCCATAATCGACCTCGAAAAAATTGTTAATAACACTGCCTTTGTGGTATAATGCACACTGGAAGGAGGTGCATAATTCAATGCCGCAAACCGATGAAAAAAAAACGATAANNAACCGTTTTAAAAGCGGCAGTCCTCTGTATAAGCGACAGCGGCTTTGCCGGTGAGCGGGAGGATAACAGCGGCCCGCTTATTGAAGAGCAGCTGAAAGGCAGAGCGCAGGTGGTTTTGTATGAATGTCTGCCCGACGACAAAGAGCGGATTATGCAAAAACTCGGCGAGATATGCGACTTAAACAAAGCGGATATAATTTTTACCACAGGCGGAACGGGGATTTCTCCCCGGGATGTGACCCCGGAGGCCACTTTGGCGGTGGTGGAGCGTACAATACCCGGGATTGCCGAGGCAATGCGGCAAAAAAGCCTTGAGATAACCCCTCGGGCAATGCTTTCCAGGGCGGTTGCCGGTGTACGCG